>CAJAYZ010000148.1 GCA_903949225.1 uncultured Planctomycetaceae bacterium | reverse complement strand
TTGACTCAACGCGAAAATGTGTCATCCAAATTGACTCAGAGGAATCCCAACTTCGTAGTGATTCTTTAACTGCTGCTGGAAGGCTGAGGATCACGATCAAGCCGATCTCGAAACCGTAAGGGCTGGCGTTCCTAAGCCATAGGGGACGGCCAGAGTCTCATAGGGAGCCGTTTTTTGCTGACACGGTTTTCCTCTTTCACTCCGCGAGGAGGCCTCCGATCCCGGCGGCTTCTTCGCGGAGTTTTTTGTTTTCCGGCGCCCCGGCCACGGCGGCTTGGTAGTACTCGCTCGCCAACTGAAAATGAGTCTTCGCGGCGGCGGCGTCGCCGGTGGCTTTGGCAGCCCGGCCGCGGAGGGCGTGGGCTTGAGCGAGACAGCGTTTTGCCTCGGCGGCGCCGGTCGGCTTCTCGAGCGGGGTGACAGCGGCGATCGCTTCGTCGGCGAGCGTGGCTGCCTCGGCGACCTGCCCGGCGGTGAGGCATTTCTCTCCCCGCTCGACGAGGGCATCGGCGAGCACTGGCCGGAAGTTGGCCTCGTAGGGGGAGCCGGCGACGAGGGCCCGGAGCGTGTCGAGCGACTCGCTCCCGATCGTTTCCCCCTCCGCCGCCGTCGCAGCGTCGAGCCCGAGGACGCGGGCGCGTTCGGCGAGGGCCAGAGCGCGGACGTAGTCGACGTTCGGATCGCCGGCGTGCTTGGCTGACAGTTCCGCCGACCACCGATCGGCCTTCTCGGCCATCTCTCGGTCGGGTCGGCCGGCTTCGAAGCGGGCGTTTGCGGCGACGGCTGCCGCCAAGGAGGCCATGAGCCTCGTTCGGTAGCGAATGTCCTCGTCATCCTCGCCATCGCGGGCCATGGCCGCCTCGAAGTGCGTCACCCCTGTCGCTGCCTTCTCCGCCCCCTCGGCGGCGCTGCCGGCGTCGACGAGGGCGTCGGCCAGATCCATCTCCGCACGGCCGAGCGTCCACAGCGGCCCGGGGGAGTTCGGAAAGCTTTTGACAGCCAGCTCCGCCTGCTCGAGGGCCTCGCGGAAGGTTGCGATAGCCGGCTGCGGCCCGTCGGTGCGGAGGATCACTTCCGCTTCGTCGAGGAGGTGGTGGATCCATCCCAGGGTGTAATGCTTCTTCGGCGCCCGTTCGGCGACGAGCTTATTCATGATCTCCCGCGACTGGTCGTAGCGCGGCTTCGCCTCGTCGAGCCGGCCGAGGACGCGGTAGAGATTCGCACAGCGCCGGTAGATGAGCGCCGCGTCGTACTTCAAGTCGGGATTGTCGGGCTGCTGCGCGAGTAAGTCAGGAAATTTGTCGACGACGCTCTTCACGGCGTCGAGCCGGAGTTGCCCCGTCCCGGGAATCTGCCCCCATCGGTCATCAGCGACCGTCTCGATGAAGTCGGCGATCACCCCGCGCGTCATCGCAGCGTTGCGCTCGGCGAGATCGCGCTGGGCGACCGCCTCCTGCCGGGCCCGCTCCTTCGCGTCGCGCTCCCGGGCGACGAGCACGTTCCCGATCGCCAGGGCCACTGTCGTCGTCGCCAACAGCGCCCCGGCCGCCGCCACCGCCGTCCGGTGGCGCTTCACGAATCGCCACAGCCGCACCCGCCAGGGATCAGGCCAGGCCGCCACAGGCTCGTCGGCGAGGAAGCGATCGATGTCGTCGGCAAGCGCCGCCGCCGTGGCGTATCGGTCGCCAGGCTTCACGGCCATCGCCTTCCGGCAGATTGCCCGCAGGCTTGGCGGGACCCACGGCTTCATCTCCCGGTGGAGGTTGCCGATCTCGACATCCTCGCGGATCGTCGGCATCTCCCGGTTGAAAGGTGCCTTCCCGGCGAGGATCTCGAAGAGGGTGGCCCCGAGGCCGTAGACGTCTGTCCTCGGGCTGAGCACGTCCGGATCGCCCGTCCACTGTTCCGGGGCGGCATAGGCGGGGGTTCCGCGCAGGCCCCTCGGCATCGCATCGAGCGAAGCCGAGTTCCCGCCGGAATCGCGAGTGCCCGAGTGTCCGTGCGCCGATCCGCTCGCGAGCGTGCCGCTCTCCTCGTGGATCTTCTCGAGCATGTCGGCGTCGGTGATCTGGGCGAGCCCCCAGTCGATGATCTGGGTCTCACCGAACTCGCCGGTGACGATGTTCTGCGGCTTGATGTCGAGGTGGAGGATGCCCTTTCCCACGCTGTTGACGAAGTCGATCGCCCGGCAGGCGGTGGCGAAATGCCCCAGAAGCGTCCGGAAGGCCAGCTCATCGATCGCGTCGGGGTGGGCGAGATGGTAGGCGGCGATCTTCTTATGGAGCGAACCGGGGCGGAAATAGCGCATCACCTGGAAGAGCTGGCCGCCGGGATGCTGACCGATGTCGTAGACAGGCACGATGCCCGGATGCTCGAGATTCGCGCCGGTGCGCACCTCTCGCAGAAACCTTCCCCGGCTCTGCGGGTTGTTGGCCATCTGCGGAAGGACCTGCTTGAGGAGCACTTCCCGATTGAGCTCGCGATCACGGGCCCGCCACACCTCCCCCATCCCCCCCCAGAACTTCCGCTCGAGGAGCTCGTAGCGGCTTCCGCCGGAGGTGTAGCTCCCGAGCGTCACCGTCTCGGTAAGTGCGTCGGCATCCCCCGCTTCCCACGCCGGGCTGGCCGGCTCCGGCCCCGTCGGCGCGCCGGCCGCCGTGGGAGCATCGGACCCTTCGGCGAACAGCACCGTGGGAACCCAGCCCTTGTCGTGAATGGCCGCGAAGCACGCTTCGACATCCCCCGCATGCGGCGCGAGTTGGCTCTCCACGGCATCCTCGACGAGTGCCCGATTCCTGGCGTCGATCGCCCCTTGGGCGAGGAGGATTTCGGTCAACTCCCTCGACGGGTCGCGGCGCTGTGCCTGGCAGGCCAGAGAGAGCTGGCCGTCGGTGACATACTCCAAACGGCGCGCGAGTGCAGCGAACAGTTTTCCCCTGGTCGATGCGGTGCTCATGGACAGGTCTCCTGGAGACCGGGCGGCGGCACACCCCTGGCCCCCACCCTTCGGAGCTACCAGTAACCCACATCCTGGGGGGGCTGTGCAAGGGGGCGTTTTCCATCGAGGGAGATTTATTTCCCCTCGGTCGCCCAGGCCTTCATCGTGGCGATGTTCCGCTCCACGTCCGGCCTTCCGGGGGCCAAATACACAGCCATGTCGCTGTCATACATCGCCTCCGGCTCTGGCCCCGTGTCGCCGCAGGCCGCCATCCAGCCCTCCAGCCGGCGGCGGAGGTCTGCCAGGTCTGCCGCATGGGCCGGGTCGGCGGCGAGATTGCGCACTTGGTGACGGTCTTCCGGCCAGGCATAGAGCTCCTCCTCCGGCCGTTCGCCGACAAAAAGCAGCGATTCCTGGAGCGGGTCGAGCGAGCCTGTGGCGTGGAGCTCGCGGAGCCGCTGCACGATCGCCTTGCCGTCCTTGTAGGCATTGGGCTGGAGAAGAGGGCGGCGCGGGTGGAAGTTGCGCACGTAGAGCCACGCTGGCGTGCGGACAGAGCGGATTCGGTCGACCGTCTCGTCGCAGCGGTCGCGGGCAGCAAACACCGCCGCGCGCGGCTCGTAGCCGGGCGCAAAGGGATCGCGGGCCTGCATCGTCACAGGCCTTGCCACGCCCGCGGCCGCGAGCGTGATCGCCGCCAGGTCGATCTGCTCGACGAGATCCTCGCGCCGCACACCGCGGGGAATCCCCGGGCCGCGGACGACCAGCGGGATCCGCGTCCCTTCGTCGTAGAGAAACTGCTTCCCGCGGGCATGGCTGATGCCGTGATCGGTCATGAAGATCACCAGCGTGTCGTCGAGGATTCCCTCGGCCTCGAGGCGCGCAAGCACCAGCCCCACGTGGGCATCGGTGAAGCGGACCGCCGAGAGATAGGCGGCCCGGTCCTCGAGGAGAACCGGATCCCGTGGATAGTACGGCGGCAGTTCCACGTCGTCGGGCCCAATCGCAGCGCCGAACGTGTCGATGGCACGCTTCGAGAGTGCCCGGATCGACTCGAGCTTTTCGCCCCGGAGCTTGCCCCCCGGGAGCATCACCTGCATGAAGAACGGCTGCCCGGACTTCCGTGCGGCCCAGTCATGACCAGCGTAGATCGCCGGATCCCACTGGAAGTTGTAGTCGGTCTTGCCGAGCCGGCCGTCGCCGACCGGGCCGAGGCCGTCGCCGATGCAGGTGTGATAGCCGGCATCTTGGAGGATCGCCGGCAGCGGCCTGATGCCCGCCGGGAGTTCGATCTTCAGCACGCCGCGGCCGCTGCGATGGTGGTGGGCGCCGATCGCCGTCTGAACCATCCCCGTGATCAGCGCCGAGCGGCTCGGCGAGCAGACCGGCGCCGTCGTGAAGGCGTGCTCGAAGAGCGTCCCCTCGCGGGCCAGCCGATCGATGTTCGGCGTGGCAACGCCTCGCGCGCCGTAGCAGGAGAGGTCGGGCGACATGTCGTCGACGACAAACCAGAGGACATTCGGCCGGGCCGCAGCGCCATGAGCCAGCCCCGCGCCACAAAGCCCCATCAGCGTTTCAGCCGCCATCACGATCAGGGTCAGCCACCGTCGCCTGCTTCCCACGGCCGTGGCCCTCACGACAGGAGCGACCGGACGACCGTGCCATGGACGTCGGTGAGCCGGAAGTCGCGCCCTTGGAAGCGCCAGGTGAGCTTCGTGTGGTCGAAGCCCAGGAGGTGCATGATCGTCGCCTGGAGGTCGTGGACATGGACCGGGTCGACCGCCGGCTTGAAGCCGAGATCGTCGCTCGCCCCATGGACAAATCCCGGCTTCGTGCCGCCGCCGCACATCCAGATCGAGTAGCAATCGGGGAAGTGATCGCGGCCGAGGATGTCGCCCCCGGCGGTGCGACCCTCGCGGAACGGCGTCCGGCCGAACTCCCCCGTACAGAGGATGAGCGTGTCATCGAGGAGCCCACGGGCCTCGAGATCCTCGATGAGCGCCGCGGCCGGCTTGTCGAACGTCGCCGCCTTCTTGGTCAAACCGTCGCGGATGTCCTCGCCGGGGCCGGTGCCGTGGAAGTCCCAGCCCCAGTCGAAGAGGTGGACGAACCGCACCCCCTGCTCGACGAGCCGCCGGGCGAGGAGACAGTTGTTGGCGAGGCTCGCCTGGCCGGGCATCGCACCGTAGGCCTCGAGGACCGCCGGCGACTCGCGGGAGATGTCCATCACCTCCGGCACGCTCGTCTGCATCCGATAGGCGAGCTCGTACTGGGCGATGCGGGTGAGCGTCTCGGCGTTGCCGAGCTCGCGCGCCTGCAGTTCGTTGAGATCCTTGAGGGCATCGAGGCTCTGACGCCTCGTCTTCCGATCCATGCCGGGGGGATCGGAGACATAGAGAACCGGATCCCCCTGCGACCGGCACTGCACGCCCTGATAGACGCTCGGGAGGAAGCCCGATCCGAAACTGCTCGTGCCGCCGTTAGGCTGCACGCCGGAGGAGATGAGGACGACGAAGCCGGGGAGATTCTGGTTTTCACTCCCCAGGCCATAGGTCACCCAGCTCCCCAGGCTCGGCCGGCCGGAGCGGGCGGCGCCGGTGTAGAGGAGGAGCTCCGCGGGGGCATGGTTGAACTGGTCGGTATGCATGCTCCGCACGACGCAGAGTCGATCGGCCACGCGCTGGAGATTTGGAATCGCGTCGGAGAGCTCCATGCCGCTCTCCCCACACCGCTTCCAGCTCCGCGGCGTCCCCATGAGCTTCGGCGTGCCGCTGGTGAAGGCGAACGTCTTCCCCTTGATCGTGTCGGCAGGGCAGTCCTCGCCGGAATGCTTCACGAGCTCCGGCTTGTGGTCGTAGAGATCGAGATGGGGGGGCGAGCCGGTGAGGTGGATGACGATCATCCGCTTCGCCTTCGGGGCGAAGTGGGGCACCCGCGCAGCGAGCGGATCGGCGGGAACTTCGTGGCCGTGGTTGGCCTCGCTCTCGATCCCCCGCGCCTCGCGGCCGAACGGCGCCGCGCGGCCGAGGAGCGCTTCCAGGGCCAGTCCACCGATGCCCCCGCCCATGCCACCGAGGAGGTGACGGCGGGTGGCAAGACACTTCTGTTCGAAGAACGGATCCATGGGGCAGGTTCCTCAGCTCACGGGCACATGAACGATTCGTCGAGATTGAGAATCACATTGGCCACCACCGTCCACGCCGCCAGATCGGGGAGATCGGCGAGGTCGGCAGGGGGGGGGCCGAGCGGCTCGGTAGCCAGCTTCCGCGCTTCCTCCGGCGCCTGCCGGTAATCGGCGAGCGCCTCCGCATGGAGCCGGACGAGCCGATCGACCTCGACCGGGGACGGCTGCCGGGCGAGCACGAGCCGGAAGCCGCGGATCACCCGCTCGGCATCAGTCGATCCCCCCTCTTTCACCATCCGTCGGGCCAAGCTCTGGGCCGCCTCGACATAAACCGGATCGTTGAGCGTGACGAGCGCCTGGAGCGGCGTGTTGGTTCGCGGGCGGCGGATCGTGCAGACCTCGCGGTTGGGGGCGTCGAAGGCGGCCATGGAGGGATAGGGATTGCTCCGCCGCCAGGTCGTGTAGATCGCCCGCCGGAGGCGGTCCTCCCCCTGGCTCGTCTTCCAGTCGATCCCACCGCCGAAGGCCGCCGAGAGCCCGAGGTTGGGCTGCGGCGGATTGACGCTCGGGCCCCCCTTCTTCCGCGACAGGAGCCCAGCGGCTGCCAAGGCCTGGTCGCGGATCACCTCGGCGGAGAGGCGGACGCGCGGGCCGCGTGCCAGAAGTCGGTTGTCGGGATCGCGGGCGACGACCGCCGGATCGGCCTTCGAGGTCTGCCGGTAGGTGGCGCTGGTGACGATCTCGCGGAGGATCGCCTTGGTGTCCCAGCCACGGGCCACGAGCTCGACGGCGAGCCAATCGAGAAGCTGTGGATCGCTCGGCAGATCACCCTGGCTGCCGAACTCCTCGCTCGTCGACACCAGGCCCGTCCCGAAGAGCCGCTCCCAAAGACGGTTTACCGTCACCCGGGCCGTCAGTGGATTGGCCGGGTCGACAAGCCACTTTGCCAGCGCCAGCCGGTCGATCCGACCAGCCTCCGATGGCGCCACCGGCAACTGAAACGCTTCCGGCACCCCTTCCGTGACCTCGCCCCCGAGATCCTGCCAGTTGCCCCGATGCTGGAGCTTCGTCACCCGGCGCTTGTCGGCGGCAAGCTCCTCCATGACCGGCACCTTCGCCGGCTTGATGGCGGCAAGCTCTCCGGAAAGCGCCGCCATCCGCTCGCGAGCCGGAGCCGTCTCGGCGGCGACCACGCGGCGGTGGTGGTCGGCGAGCCGGGCCTTCTCGGCGTCGTTCCGCTCGTGCGCAGGCTTGACGAGGATCGCGATCACGTCGGCAGGCACCCCTGCCCATTCCTTCACGCGTGGCTCTGAGGAGACCGCGACGCGAACGACGCCGATCGTGTGACTGTCGTGCTTGGAACGCGCGCGGAGGACGAGGACAAGCCGCTCCCCTGGCTTCACAGCCACCGGCTCCGCCGGAGCCACGACGAGCGTTGCCGGGGCAGCCCCACCGGGCGCCCAACCACCGTCGAGCTCTTTCTTCTCATCAGCTGCCGCGAGCACCTTCGCCGCCGGGAATCCCTCCTGCGAGCGGCTGGCGAATGCCACCGCCAGCGGCACCTCACGCCCCCCAGCCGGCCCGAGCGCCACGCTCGTCTCCGGAGCCGTTTCGACGACCGTCTGCCAGACCGGCTGCCGGTTGGTGTCGAGGAGGATCACCCGCGCTCCCGCGAGGCGCGTGCCGACGCCGGCGTCGGTCCGGTTCCAGACAACGATCCGATCGAGGGGCTCCTCGGCGCCAAGATCGACCTCCCACCACGGATCGGCCTGCGTCGCGGAGTGGGTGACGGAGTTGGCGACGAAGAAGCCCCCTTCGGTGACGCCGTCAACGGCCCGGCCTGCCAGGGCGTCGAGCGTTGTCGACGCCTGCGTCGCCGGCTTGCCGCGGGCAATGTTTTCGCCACCGCGGAAGGCCTCCACCTCGGCCAGCGAAAGGATCTTCTCGCTGCCGGGGAGCTCGATGCGCACAAACCTCCCCCGCGCCGCCGCCGCACCGACAGGCTCGAGCCGCGCGCCGATCCCGGTGAGGACGAAATTGCCGGCATGCCCCGACGACCCTCCCGGCAGTGAGGCATCGCCAGGGAAATCGAGTTGGAGGGCCGCGAGCGTTCCACCGGCGGGAAACCCTTGCGGAAGCTCGATCCGCGCCACGCCACGCGGGCCGACCGCGGGGAGATGGACCGTCCCGTCTTCATCGATCGTCGCGGCCGGAGCCGCGGACTCTGCCGCCGGGAAGGAGCCTGCCGAAGCGGCCAGCGGCCGGGCCGTTGTCCAGCCGACAGACCTTGGGAACGCCTGATCCCAAGCCTCACCGGCAGCAGCGATCCCGGGAGTGTCGGTGGCGAGCACCTTCTCGGTGTCGGCGATCGCGGCCCCGATCCGCGTCCGATCCGCCTCCTGCGCTGGCGTGAAGAACTCGAGCACCGGCGTGTCGTCGCCGCGGTCGGCATCGGCGGTGTTGTTGAAGACCGCGTAGATCCTGAAGAAATCTTCCTGCGAGATCGGGTCGTATTTGTGGCTGTGGCACTGGGCGCAGGCGATCGTCGTCCCCATCCAGGTGCCGAAGGTCGTGTTCACCCGGTCGATGACGGCAACGTTGCGGAACTCCTCGTCGATCGTCCCACCCTCGGTGTTGGTCATCGTGTTGCGGTGGAAGGCCGTTGCCATGCGCTCGTCAGGGCCGGCGCCGGGAAGGAGGTCGCCGGCCAGTTGGAGCGTCGTGAAACGATCGAAGGGCATGTTGGCATCAAAGGCCCGGATGACCCAGTCGCGGAATCCCCAGATCGAGCGCGGGGGATCGTCGGCGTAGCCGGCGCTGTCGGCATAGCGGGCGAGGTCGAGCCACTGCCGGGCCTGATGCTCGCCGTAGCCGTCGTGGGCCAGCAGCCTGTCGACGTAGCGTTCGTAGGCATCCGGGGCCGGATCGGCGACGAAGGCATCGACCTCCTCCGGCGTCGGCGGCAGGCCGACCAGATCGAGGGCAAGGCGGCGGGCGAGCACCGCCCGGTCGGCCTCGGGCTGCAGCGTGAGCCCCTCCCGATGGAGCCTCGCCAACACGAAGGCATCGATCGGGTTGCGCACAGCGGCGGCGATCACCGGCACCTCCGGGCGGACCGGCGGCACGTACGACCAATGCCTCTCCACCTTTGCTCCGCCAGCCACCCAGGCCCTGAAGGCCTCGATCTGCGCTGGCGAAAGCCGTTCGCCGCCGTCGGGAGGGGGCATGACGGTGTCGGGATCGGTCGAGGTGATGCGGGCGATGAGGACGCTTGAGTCCGGGTCCCCAGGCACGATCGCCGCGTGCCCGCCTAGATCAGCCGTCGCCCCGGCGTACGTGTCGAGACGGAGCCCCCCGTCGCCCCCTCCTTGCCGGGAGGACTCGTCCGGCCCGTGGCAGCGGAGGCAGCGATTGGAGAGGAGCGGCTTGATGTCGGCGGCAAACGACGGACCCGTCGGGTCGGCCAATGCCATTCGCGGCACCCCCAACTGCCCGGCGGCCAGGAAGGCGATGCACAGGACCCGCAGACACAGAAAGCTTCGTACCATGGTCATTCCCCCCGGGCGAGCCGGTGCGGCGTGGAGGCCGTCTGGCTAGCCCCCCATTCTACGCTCCTCGAGAGGGGGCGTCACGGCCATCCAACCCTCGGAAACCATCGATGAAAACGCCCACCGACGCCTGCTGGGTCGTCGATGTCACGATTGCCGACAGGGTGGCGCTTCATCCGGGCGAGACGCTGTCGCGTGACGATTTTCTCCTTCTCGTCTGGGAGTTCCTCGACGGGACGGGCCTGTCCGGCGTCCATGAGGGCTCGCTGGATGCCGACGAGGCATTCGCGGCCGGCATCACCTCAAGCGCAATGGTGCTCGACGCCGCTGCGGGCGATCCCGACCGTGACTGGGTGGCGGCCCGAGACACGATCACCGCCGCTTTCTGGTTTGGAGACGAATCGGGCGCCCGCGCCGCCGCAGCGCGCCTCGGGCCACTCGACGGCTGCCATATCGAGGTCATCCGTTGCGAGGAGGCCCACGACTGGGAGGCGGAGTTCCGCGCCAGCCACGGGCCGATCGAGGTCCCCGGCTTCGGCCGAATCCTTCCCCCCTGGGAGGCCGTGCCCCACGCCTCGTCAGCGGACGCCCCAACTACGCTCGTGATCGATCCCGGCACGGGATTCGGAACCGGGCTCCACCCCACCACCCGGCTGTGCCTGACGGCGCTGGCCGGGGGAGCGCCAGGCGATCGAAGCGCGTGGGGAAGCGTCCTCGACTTCGGCGCCGGCTCCGGGATCCTGGGGATCGCCGCCGCGCTCCGCGGGGCGCGGGCCGTCGAGGCGGTGGAGAGCGATACGCGCGTCCACGAGGCGATCGGACACAATGCGTCGCTCAATGCCGTCGCCGGCCGGGTTCGCGTGTCAGCCACCCTCGCCGAGCTTCCCGTCAAGCCACCCCACGACCTCATCCTCGCCAACATCGTCGCCCCGGTGCTCCGGGCGCATGCCGACGAGCTCTGCCGCCGGCTCGCACCGGGCGGGAGGATCGTTCTCTGCGGCCTGCTTTCCGCCGACGTTCCAGACATCGCCGCGCTCTACCGGAGGCACCTCGCCACCGAGCCGATCGCGACCGAACTCGAAGGCTGGCACTGCCTGGAGTTCCGGGCGGGGTGAGACCGGGCGGGGTGAGACCGCGTGGTGCCGGGCCGCCGCCGGGGCTGCACCGAGCAAGCGCCCTAGCCTCGTGTCGAAGTCGGCCTTCGCTCCCCACAAGACGATGACCAGAGGCACGACCGCCAGGAAGATCCGGTAAGACGCGGATTGCAGCACACGACCAACGGCGGAGGCCGGCAGGCCACGACCGATCGCCGCCGGCACGACGGCCAACAGCGGCACCAGGAGAATGAGGAGCGCCGCGGCCGAACCCAACCTCCCGAAACAGCGCCCCACCACCACGAGGCCAAAGAGCGCCGCGAGCCCCGCGGCCGTGAGCCCCGGGAGACCGGAGGGGGCATGGCCGCCCCCGTCCCGCCCCAGGCTCTCGCCCCCCGCCCGCGATCCAGCCCATTCGGCCGCCAGCGCGCCGGCGAGCGCCCCGGCCAGTGGCAGCGCCACGAGCCCTCCCTTCAACCATCCGGCCATCGCGATCGAAAGGCCGGCGACCACGATCGCCAGCACTGTCACCCCGGCGACAACCCGATCGTCACTGGCGCGCACCTCCCCCGTGATCCCCTCCCACGATGCCCAGAAGAAGAGCGCGGCGGCAAGGATCGCCGCGGCCGGGCCGCCCCCCTCCAGCCACACCGACCCATGAAGGAGCACTGGCACTGCCACCAGCGCCACGCAGCCGCGCTCGACGGTCAACCAAAAGCCATCGAGCCACTTGGCGGCCGCCTCGGCCTCGATCGCCAGGGCGACCGGCAGAAGGATGACGAGGAAGCGGTCGAGCGCCGTCGTTGGCGG
>CAJAYZ010000147.1 GCA_903949225.1 uncultured Planctomycetaceae bacterium | reverse complement strand
GGAGCGATTGCATCCACGCCGCACTCGCCTCGTGGAAGCGGTGCTTGGAAAGCGTGAGTGCCAACCAGACGTTGCTATCCGCCAGCATCATGGATCCACCCGGTCTCCTGCTCGAGGAGGATGGCGGCCATCCGTCGCGGCGCGGATGCGCCGCGGGCCGCCGGCTGATGGCGACATCCAATCAAGGGAAGACCGGTGCGCCGATCCTTGCCGATGACCGGCTCCGGCGGGGGCGACTCGGGCACTGTGGACACAGCGAGCCCCCGGCGGAGTAATTCCGCGACGGCATCCTTGAGCTTCCGCCCCTCCTGCACCGCACGAACCTTCACCTCCTTGACGAGGGCATCAGGGAGATCGAGCGTGGTCTTCATGGCTCCCATTTTCCTGGTTTCCCAGCTTGCTGTCAATTCGCAGCCTCCCCTGTGCCGCGCCCCGACGGACGCGAGCGGCGCGGGGAGTGGAGCGGAGAGCCGTCACACCAGCGGCGTGCACGTCGCCTCAAGGGGGAGAAGCGGTCCGCCGGCCTTGTGGGTGAGGATGTGGAGGTAGCTTGTGAGGATGTGCTCGCAGGTCAGATCGGTGCGCACGAGCACCTTCGGCGGCGGCCCGAGGTCGATCGGATTGATCTCCAGCTCCCCGACCACATGCTCGTAAAGTGGTGCTGGGGGGGTCTGCGGCACGATGTCGAGACGATTGACGACCCGGCAGGTCGTGGGAACGAGGCGATCATAGGCCGATGCGAACGTGGCATCGCCGGTGCGCGGGCTGGCATACGTGAACGATCGCGGCTTGGGGAGCGTGGCGTTGGCGGCGACGTCGAAGGCGGTGAGCGTGGCGAGGGCACCGCCGAGACTGTGGCCGCAGACGGTGACCGACGTCACCGGTACCCTCCACGGGAGCGTCGACAGCGCCGCGACAAGGTGCGGCGAACCGGGATCGGGAAGAATCGTGAACGATCGGTACATCGCCGTGAAGCCGTCGTCGGTCATGCCGGCACCACCGCGCACCGGACAGGGCACATAGAGGAAAGCGGCGTCCTGGAGCCACTCGTAGATCCCCTCCGTGCCACGGATGGCGATCACGGCCTCCCCGCTCGCGGTGTCCTGGAGCACCATCCCGATCGAGACGCGCTGCTTGCCACGTTCGGGGCGGATGTCGGTGGCCAGATCGTTGGCGTAGATCGTCGTGATCACCGCATACTCGACCTCGGGTGAGGAGCCCCAGACCACGGTGAAGGCCTTCCCGGCGGCATTGTCGAGCGACGATGGGGGGACGCCGTAAGTTTTCTCGACGATCTGGGCGTAGCGAATGACGGTGGCGAGATCCATCGATAGCGATCCTCCGTGCGGATGTCTGCAGAACGCAGCGTACTGCATTCTTGATTCTTGCCACGGACAGCGACGGCGTGCCCGAATGGCCCTCGCCGCTGGAGCCCAGCCCGGCGAGAATCCCGAGACGCCCTTCCTCCACACTTTCCCCGATCCCCTCACCACCGGAACTCGCTCATGCCCATCCACCCCCGGACCAGGCTCCGCGGGCCCGGGCTCCTTGCCCTGGCCGCGATCGCATCGCTCATTCTCCCTCGCCTCACCGTTGCCGCGGAGCCTCTCGCCATGCCGATCGTCATCGCCCACCGCGGAGCCAGCGGCTACCTCCCCGAGCACACCCTCCCCGCCAAGGCGCTCGCCCACGGCCAAGGGGCCGACTCCATCGAGCAGGACGTCGTCATGACCCGGGACGGCGTGCCGGTCGTCCTCCACGACACGACGCTCGATGCGGTCAGCGACATTGCGGTGAAGTTCCCAGGAAGGGCCCGGGCCGACGGGAAGCACCACTGCACCGACTTCACCCTCGCCGAACTGCGCACCCTCGCGCTGACCGAGCGGCTCGATCCCGCCACCGGCCGACAGACCTACGCCAACCGCTTCCCGCGCGGAGAGTCGCGGTTTGGGATCGTGACGCTCGAGGAGGAGCTCGAGTTTCTCGCCGGGATCAACCGCAGCACCGGCCGCACCGTCGGCATCTACCCCGAGATCAAGTCGCCCGCCTGGCACCGCTCCGAAGGCCACGACATCGCCAAGGCTGTTGTCGACATCCTCCACCGCCATGGCTACGCCACGAAAGCAGACCCGTGCCACATCCAGTGCTTCGAGGCCGACGAAGTGCAAAGGATTCGCGGCGAGCTCGGCTGGCAGGGGAAGCTCGTGCAGCTCATCGGCGGGAAGGACCAGGACCGGCTCGTCACGCCAGAGGGCTTGGCGGAGATCGCCGCGGTAGCCGACGGCATCGGCCCGCCGATTGAACGGGTCCTCGACCCGTTAGGAAAGCCGACCGGTCTTGTCGAGCAGGCCCACGCCGCCGGGCTCGCCGTCCATCCCTACACGCTCCGCCGAGACCGGCTGCCGTCCTGGGCCGGCTCCTTCGACGATCTCCAAGGAGCGCTGTTTGCTGCCGGCGTCGACGGCGCCTTCAGTGACTTTCCCGATCTCACGGTGGCGTGGCTGCGCCACTCCAACCGCCAGACCGAGTGATCTCCTCCACGACCGGCCTGAAACACACCCCTTCCCTCCGGAGAGGCTGGGGAGTCGAATATCCTCTGGATGGGAGGTCGGCATCGCTCTCTCTTCTCTGCGGGCGTGATCGCTCCCGCACATCCGCCCCAGACAGGCCCGCGAGGCCGTCGTCATGCCACACCAACTCCCGGGCCCATCCCCCACCGTGGTGCGCTTCTGGGGGGTGCGCGGGTCGCTCCCGTCGCCGGGGCCGTCGACCCTCCGCTACGGTGGCAACACAACCTGCATCGAGGTACGGACGGGGGGCGAGCTGATCGTCATCGATGCCGGCTCCGGTATCCGCCCTCTCGGGACTTGCCTGCTCCAAGAGCATGCCGGCACCCCGATCACACTCACCCTCCTCCACTCCCACGCCCACTGGGATCACATCCAGGGTTTTCCGTTTTTCGCGCCGGCCTACCTGCCGACGACGAGGATCCGGATCGTCGGCGGGCACGCTTCCGCCGCAGACCTGCGGCGCGTGTTCGCCGATCAGATGGACGGGCAGCGCTGGTTTCCCCTCCCCTTCGAGCGGCTCGCGGCGACGATCACCTTCGATCACCTCGACCTCGCGGGTGACCTCCGCTTCCGGATCGGCGAGGTGGCGGTGACGGCCTGCCCAACGAACCATCCGGGAGGGTCGCTGGGCTTCCGGATCGAGACCCCGCGGGGGGCGATCGTTTTCTTGAGCGATCACGAGACCGCAGGCCCCGACGAACCGCGGATCCGCGACTTCATCGCCGGCGCGGCGATCCTCATCGCCGACGCGCAGTACGACGCCACCGAGATTCAGGCGCGGAGGGGCTGGGGCCACGGGTGTGTCGACGAGGTGATGGCGCTGGCCGGCGGCAGCAATATCGGGCGGGTTGTCCTCTTCCACCACGATCCCTCCCACGACGACACCTTCCTCGACGATCTCGTCAAGAAGGCCAAGGCCCGCGCCGGCAGTGACCACCCCGGGATGATCGTCGAGGCAGCGCGGGAGGGAGATCGGATCGAACTGTGAAGGCGGGGTGCTACCGCCTCAATCACGCTCCGCCGAGAGGACGCTCACATCCTGATTCACTTTGCGGAGCTTCGTTGCCAGCGATACGGCGATGTTCCGCAGGATCTTCGTGTGGAGGACGGGGTGCGATTGCTGCAGGCGGTTGAAGTCGGCAATCTCAAACACAGCCGACTCCACATCCCCCTCGGCCACCACGTCTGCCGAGCGCGGGGCACCGTCGAGGAAGGCCATCTCCCCCACCATCGTGCCGACCGAGAAGCTCGCCACCCGGTTCCCCGTGGAAGCGCCTCCCCCCAGGAAGACCCCGACGACCCCCTTCGTGATCAGGAGGAGGTTGGTCGCCTCCTCCCCGCTCGTAACGATCTTCTCGCCACTTGCGTGGGAGCAGTGTTTGAGAAGCGAAGCGAACAGGGAGATCTCGTCCTCCGTGAGTGCGACCGTGATCTCGTACTCGCGGAGATCGCAGTGCGTGGAGGAGACCGAGGCATTCAATTCTTCGAGGAGGACATCCTCACAATGTTCAAGAGCACCATCGGTGGATTGGTACCGGAACAGTGCCTCCACCTCGCCACGGTCGGTGAGGTAGGCAGCCACCTGCGTTCGCACGATGTCGAGGCGATGGGTGTGGGTGAAGAACACCATCACACCCCGGCGGGTGAGTGATTCCGCCAAGTCGACGAGCATCCGCACGGCGACGCCGTTGATCGCGCTGACGTGGTGGAAATCGAGAATCACGGCGAGCGGCCGGCCGACGCTGTCGAGGACTTCGCGGACGATCGGCTCGGTCGTGGAGAAGGCGAGGTTGCTCTGCATCTCGACGACATGGATCCGCTTCCCGTGCTCACGCAGACACGCGCGGTGCGAGGGATGTCGCGTGCGGCTCGAGTTGCGCTGCGCGGCGGTGTAGGCCAGCCGCCGGCTCGTCTGTGAGCAGTAGGGGGGATTGACCTGATGAAGCTCCCAGGCCCTCGATAGCTCCTCGCACACTTTCAGCGCGCGGGCGCTGTTCCCCTGGGCATCGAGACGCGGCGAGTAGACGCCGATCCCCAACTGGCCGGGGAGCACCGCCAGCACCCCCCCCGCCACGCCGCTCTTCGCCGGCATGCCGACGTTGTAGATCCAGCCGCCGGAGAAGTCGTACATGCCGCAGGAGGCCATCACGCTCAAGACGTTCTCGACATGCTGCTCCTTGATCGCCCGGACGCCGGTGACGGGATTGAGCCCCTGATTGGCGAGGGTCGCCCCGAGCAAGGCCAGATCAGCGCAGGTCACCGAGATGGCGCACTGCCGGAAGTAGGCATCCACCGTCGCGGTCGGATCATCGACGAGGACGTCGAAGTTGCGAAGGAGGTGGCCGATGGCCCGATTGCGGTGGCCCGTCCGACTCTCCGATTCGTAGACGTCGCTGTCGATCCGCATCGGACGACCGCTGTAGCGCTCGAACATCTCGACGATCCGCCTGAACCTGGCCTCGGATGACTCCGCTGCGATCTGACCGGTGGTGGCGATCGCCCCGGCGTTGATCATTGGGTTGAGCGGGCAGCCGGTCACCTTGTGGAGGCTGATAGCGTTGAAGGCGTCGCCGCTCGGCTCGACACCGACCTTCTTCAGGATCAGCTCGGCGCCATGATCGTCGAGGGCGAGACCGTAAACGAACGGCTTGGAGATCGACTGGATCGTGAACTCGTGCCGCGAATCCCCGACCTCGTAGACATAGCCGTCGGTGGTGGCGATGGAGATTCCGAACAGCTCCGGATTGGCCTTCGCAAGCTCGGGGATGTAGCTGGCGACCTCCCCGTCGCGGTCATCGGCGTATTTCGCCCGAAGCGTATCGAGGAACGACTGGATCGGCGAGCCGAGGTGGGCGGAGGCCATCAAAGGACCCTTGAGGGAGTGTGCCACGGTGCAAAACTGTGCCGGCCGCCCGCCAGCACTCCGATCATACAAAAGGGGTTCCAGCGATCCAGACGCGGCACGATCGGTGCGGCCGCGGAGCCGAAATCGGTGCCGCAGCGCCGACACGGTAGACTCCGCTCCGCCGACATCCGCCCGGCGCGCG
>CAJAYZ010000146.1 GCA_903949225.1 uncultured Planctomycetaceae bacterium | reverse complement strand
GGGGTGAGGGGAGGCCCGGCATCCTCCGGAGGCATCGCCGAGACGCCGTCGCCATGCTTTACGGCGCGGAGGAGGAGGCTCGAGTCACTGTCTCCGGGAACGATCGCCGCCCCGGAGTCGCCGCCGGTCTGCCAGCCCTGCCGGGAGTCGAGCGCCAGGCCACCGCTGGTCTTGCCGGTGGCAGTCGAATGGCAGCCTTGGCAGCGGGCGACCAAGAGCGGCCGGATGCGGCTCTCGAAGAGGTCGTCGTCGGCGGCCAAGCCCGGCTTCGCGGCGCCGACGACCATCGCCAGCCCAACGACGACAAGAGCGACTGGAGAAAAAGGTGCCAGCCACCATTTGCCAAGCCAACATTGGCCAGCCCGGGATCTCGGGGCAAATGGTGGCTGGCACCTTTTTCGATGCATGGCGGCACGCGGTGGATGAGGGGCAGGAGTCAAAGGCCCCGAAGAACCACCTCAAGGATACCCCATGAGATGGTGCCGCCACAGCGTCAATCGGGCCTGGCGGCCTTGGGTCGCGGTCTGTCGAGCTCTCGTTTTTCCCGTAGAATCCGCTCCCCGGCATGGTCCATGCGGGAAAGCAGCTTGTCATCTGGGGAAAGCCTCCATGGTCTGTCGTCGCTTCGCCTTCCTGATCGCGCTCGCCAGCTTCCCTCTCTTGGCCGCTTCTGCGGCCGAATGGAAGCCGGCTGCGGCGCCCCTCATGACCCGGTGGGGGAAAGAGGTCACCCCCGACAACGCCTGGCGCGACTATCCCCGGCCGCAACTGGTGCGGGAGTCGTGGCTCAATCTCAATGGCCTGTGGGAATATTCAATCGTCGATCGCCCTGCCGGCGATGTCGGCGAGCCGAAGGAAGACAGCCCGCCGCCCCAGACATGGAATGGAAACATCCTCGTCCCCTTCGCGCCAGAGTCGGCGCTGTCGGGGGTGGGAAAGAGCGTCTCGAAGGAGCAGCTGCTCTGGTACAGGCGCTCGGTCACCGTGCCGGAAGCGTGGCAGGGGAAGCGGGTGATGCTCCGCTTCGACGCCGTCGACTGGCACTCGAGCGCGTGGCTCAACGGGACGAAGCTCGGCGATCACTCCGGCGGCTCCGATCCCTTTTCCTTTGACGTCTCCGCGCATTTAAAGCCCGGCGCCAATGAACTCGTCGTTCGCGTCTGGGATCCGTCGGATGAGGGGCCGCAGCCGCGCGGCAAGCAGAAGCTCAAGCCTGAGGGGATCTGGTACACGCCCGTCAGCGGCATCTGGCAGACGGTGTGGATGGAGCCGATTCATGAGCGTCACATCAGCGGTGTCTTTCCGGTGGCTGATGTGGAGCGCGGTGAGGTCGAGTTCACGATCGACCTCACCGGGCAGGCGCCATCCGGTCCGAGGCCGCCGCGCGTCCGCATCGTCGAGGGAAAGGGGACCACGCGCAAGATTCTCGGTGAGGGGGCTCCCGGCCAGCCGATCCGCTTCGCCGTCAAGGAGCCGCGCCTCTGGACCCCCGATGATCCGCACCTCTATCCCGTCGAGGTCGAGCTTGTTGGCCCCGATGGCAAGGTGGGCGATCGGGTGGGGACCTACTTCGCGCTCCGTTCGATCACGAAGGCCCGCGACGAGCAGGGGATCCTGCGGCTCTGCCTCAACGGCAAGCCGCTGTTCCAAATCGGCCCGCTCGATCAGGGCTGGTGGCCCGACGGCCTGCTCACGCCGCCGAGCGACGCAGCGATGAAGTACGACCTCGAGGTGCTCAAGTCCCTCGGCATGAACATGCTCCGCAAGCACATCAAGGTGGAGCCGGCCCGCTACTACCACCACTGCGACACCCTCGGCCTGCTCGTCTGGCAGGATCAGCCGAGCGGGATGGGGGCGGGAAGGAAGCAGTTCGTCCAGCCCGACTGGCAGGAGGACGGCGAGTTCACCCCGGAGGAGAAGGCGCAGTTCCGCACCGAGACCGCCGCGATGATCGACCGGCTCCGGTTCTTCCCGTCGATCGTCGTCTGGGTGCCGTTCAACGAAGGCTGGGGGCAGCACGACACCAACGACGTCCTCAAGTGGGTGCAACAGCGCGATCCGACGCGGCTGGTCAACGGCCCGAGCGGCTGGACCGATCGTGGCTACGGCGACATGAAGGACATGCACATGTATCCCGGCCCGGGGATGTTTCCGGTGATGACTGATCGGGTGAGCGTGCTCGGCGAGTTTGGCGGCTTGGGGCTCCCGATGAAGGGGCACCTCTGGAAGGACGCCGACAACTGGGGCTACCGCACCTACCAAAGCGAGGCCGAGCTCCGCGCCGCCTACGGCCATCTCATGGAGCGGCTCCACGGGCTCGTCGGCCGCGGGCTTGCGGCGGCGGTCTACACGCAGACGACCGACGTGGAGATCGAGGTCAACGGTCTCCTCACCTACGATCGCGAGATCCTCAAAGTCGATCCAGAGGAGACGGCCGCCTGGCACCGGATGCTGTTTGAGCCGGCGCCCGTCTACCGGGATTGGATCCCGACCTCCGAGTCGGCTCCCGTGGAGTGGCGCTTCACGCTCGAGCCACCGCCGCCGACCTGGGACAAGCCTGGCTACGACGACTCTCACTGGAAGCGCGGCCCGGGGGGCTTCGGCACCGAGGGGACCCCCGGCACGACGATCCGCACCGAATGGAACACCAAGGAGATCTGGCTGCGGCGGATTGTGAATCTGGAAAAGCTCCCCGAGGGGAAGCTCGCCTTCCGCATCCACCATGACGAAGACGCCGAGATCTTCATCAACGGCGTCCTCGCCGCCACGGTCCAGGGCTTCGTGACAGAGTATGTCGAGGTGCCGATGCTTCCAGCGGCGCGGGCGGCCTTCAAGGAAGGGGAGAATCTCGTCGCTGTCCACTGCCGGCAGACCGGCGGCGGGCAGTCGATCGACGTCGGGATCGTGGAGCAGGTGCCGGAGAAGTGAAAAGCGCAGAGCCCGTACTCAATCAGCGAGGAAGGC
>CAJAYZ010000145.1 GCA_903949225.1 uncultured Planctomycetaceae bacterium | reverse complement strand
GCCTGCCACTCCGCGAGATGCGCGGCGACCATTTCCTCGACCGTCATCGGCGTGGCTCCCGGATCGCCTGCTCGTAGACGGCGCAGAGGAGCGCGTCGTCGTCGTGCGACGGCGGCACGCCCCAGGCCGCAGTCAGCCGTCGCCCGGCGATGGCCGCGATCTCCTGGCGCCGGGCCGGGCCGAGGACGCGCCGGCGGCCGACGTAGCTGGCGAGGGCTTCGACGAGCGCCAGCGACGGCGTGAATCCGATCGGCACGAGTTCGGCGACGAGGTTGGGGCCTGAGTCGACGCGGGGCGGGCCAGCCACCGTCGCCGCGCGATCGACGACCACGATCGTGCCGGCGGCAAGGTCGCCGAGCCGCTGGAGGCGCGACGTGACGACCATCGACACCAGGCCTGGCAGGAACGGCGGCGCGAGGTCGATGGCGCGGAGGAAGTTGCGGAGGATCGACTGCGAGACGTTGATCGACAGGCCGTCCTGGGAGACGACCCGGATCCCCAACGCCCGCTTGCCGGGGGTCTGGCCATTGGCGAGGACTTCGACGGCCGCGCTGCCGCCCCACCACAGAAAAAAGCCCCCGGCCAACCAGAAGCCGAGGAGGGCTCCCTGGCTGATGACCGAAGCGACCAACAGCGTCAGCCCGCCGACGGCCACGAGGAGCATCAGATCGATGAGGAAGGCGATCGCCCGCGGCGCCGGACCTGCGAGCCGGTATTCGAAGGCGATGTTCTCGGGGCTAACAAGAACGAGGGTGGTGTCGAGGGGCGTCGATCGCCCCGGCAGGCCGGGGGCCGATGGAACGTTGGCCGCGGGAGAGTCTGACGGCATCGGAGCCACTCGTGGATTACGGCAGAGAGCGAAGCCGCGATTGCCGACCGGAGATGAGAGCCTATCCCACCGTCAGCGGGGGGGGCAACGGGGTGGCAGGACGGCGCACGATCAGCGGCCGCGCCCCCCCGATCACTCGGCAGCAGGGGGGCAACCTTACCGCCGTCCGCGCCGCGCTGCGGTGATGGCCAGACCGATCAGCGGAATGGCGAAGCTCATGAGCCACACCCAGTACGCCGGGAACTGGGGGCCAATCAACCCGAACAGCACGCCGAGAAGTCCGAAGCCGATTGCCACGCCGCCGAGGGTGGCCGCCAGACGCCGCCGGTCGTCGGCATAGGCGATGAGGCACCACCAAAAGCATGGATTGGCAAGCCAGGGCAGGCCGGCAAGCGCGAACAGGAACCCCCAGCCGAAACGGTCTCCTGTGAAGCCGATCAACGGGCCCAGGAAGAGCATCGCAAAGGAATACCCGAAGGCCTGATAGCCGGAGACGATCGTCTCGCCTTGGGTGCCGAAGGGGAGGACGAAGCTGACGAGATAGATTCCGAGGGCCAGCCATACCCATGGGCCGCGTGGCGGATCGATGTCGGCGTACGGATCGGCCATGGCCCGCCCTCCCTCCCTGCTAACCGCCCCGGTTCACCCGGGCTAACGGCCGGCTGATACATTCGAGGGCCTTCGCCTGCGTGGGCCCTTCGTCCACGGCACCCCAGATCCCCGACGGCCCAGTGAGCCTTTTCCATGGAACCGAGATCGACCCACGCCCGGAAGGAATACGAGCAGGGGGCGCTCGACGAGGCCACCGTGGCTCGCGACCCGATCCGCCAGTTCGCTCTATGGTACGACGGCGCGGTCGCCGCTGGCGTGCCGGAGCCTGAGGCGATGACGCTCTCCACGGCCACGCCCGACGGGCGTCCTTCGGCCCGCATCGTGCTGCTGCGGGGCTTCGATGCCGCCGGCTTCTGCTTCTTCACCAACTACGACGGCCGCAAGGGGCGCGAACTTTCGGCCAATCCCCACGCCGCCCTCACGTTTCACTGGGCGATCCTCGAACAGCAGGTGAGGATCGAGGGACGCGTCGAGCGGACGACCGCGACGGAGTCAGACGACTACTTCCGCACCCGGCCGGCGACGTCGCGGATCGGGGCTTGGAGCTCGCCGCAGAGCGAGGTGATAGCCGACCGAGCCGCCCTCGAAAACCTCTTCGCCCGGTTTAGCGCCGAGCATCCCAACCCCGAGACGATTCCACGGCCGCCGAACTGGGGCGGCTTCCGGCTGGTGCCAGAGCGAATCGAGTTTTGGCAGGGGCGGCCGAGCCGGCTCCACGACCGGCTCTGCTTCCGTCGCGAGTCCGGCAACGCGTGGCTCCTCGAGCGCCTCGCCCCCTGACGGGAGGCTTTAACCGGATGGCCAACAGTCATGGCTGCGGTCGCGGCACTGGAGAATGCGGTCCACACTCGAACGAGTCGGACGCCCGGAAAGAAGGCAGGGCCACGCCACAGCGGTCCCCGATCAGGCGACGGGATTCTCCAGCCTGAGCCCGGGAAATCGGCTGAAGTCGGTGTCTGCAGAGACGACCGCGAGGCCGTGTTCCAGCGCAAGGGCCGCCAGATGGGCATCGGGGACGTGCTCGGAGCGGACGCCGGTCGCGATGAGAAGTTCGCCGAGGATCCCCTGGTGTCGCGGTGTCGGCTGCGGCACCCACGCCGATTCGCAGGCCAGCCACTCCTCCACCTGCCGCCACGCCGTGGCCACGCTCACAGGCCGGTCAAAAAGCCGTTGGTTGCTCGTGAGGCGGACAAACGCGAGCAGGCTTGGCCAGGGGAGCCCGAGTGGCACGCCGTCGTTGAGCTTCCCGTCGAGCCAGGCGCGGGCCCGTTCGTGCTGTGGAAACGATGTTGTGAACGCGTACACGAGGATGTTCGCATCAACGAGCCTCATCGGTG
>CAJAYZ010000144.1 GCA_903949225.1 uncultured Planctomycetaceae bacterium | reverse complement strand
ATTCTCATCCCCGTCGACGTCTTCGCCCGGGCCCCCCTCCCGGCGATCGATGATCCTCCTGCCTCCCCACTCCGGTAACACACCACCATGGCTCGCTGGCCCAAGCATCTCTGGACAACGCTCTTCACCTACGGCGTGATTTTCGTCGGCTTTCCGCTCCTTGCCTTTCTGCTCTGGGCGTGGGTCCGGGGCCGCTCCTGAATGGAGGTCGCCATGCACTCCCCTTCCCTCCCGGCGACGCTCGAGGAATCGATCGCAGAGGCCGGTCAGGATCATGTCCTCAGGTTCTGGAACACCCTCGACGGAAGCGCTCGCGACCGACTCGTCGGTCAACTCGCGGCCATCGACTGGGGCATGTTCGGCGAACTCCGTCGCCTTGCCCGCGCCTCCGGGCCGGGGGTGGTGGCTGGCGCCGCAGCGGCTCTGGCGGCCGATCTCGCCCGGGCCAACACGCCCCCCTGTTATGTCCTCGGCGACGACGCCGATCGGGCCGCGGCGGCCGGACAAAAGGGCCTGACCGAGGGACTGTTCGGGGCCGTGCTCGTGGCCGGTGGGCAGGGCTCTCGCCTGGGATGCAACGGCCCGAAGGGGGTCGTGCCGGTCGGCCCGCTCTCCGGGGCAACACTCTTCGATCTCCTTCTCGGCAGACTCCGCGGCATCGCCAAACGGTACGGACGTCGGGTGCCTCTGGCGATCATGACCAGCTCCGCGACCGACGCCGACACGCGGGCGTGGCTGGCCGACCACGACTACGGCGGCCTCGACCCCGACCACCTTCTCGTCTTCCGACAGCGCGATCTGCCAGCCGTCGACGCCGCCACCGGCGATCTCCTCCTCGATGCCACCGACCGCATCGCCATGGCTCCCGATGGCCACGGCGGCATGCTGCCGGCCCTCGCTGCGGCCGGCGGGCTCGAATGGTTTGCCGACCGCGGCTGCCGGCACGTGACGACGTTCCAGGTCGACAATCCCCTCACGATGCCACTCCACCCCGAGTTCGTCGGCCACCACCTCCTCGACGAGGCTGAGTTCTCCACCCAGGTGGTGCACAAGCGCGAGCCCGGGGAGCGCGTCGGCGTCGTGGCCAGCGACGGGAAGCGCACTTTCGTCGTCGAGTACAGCGATCTCCCCGCTTCCCTGGCGGCCGAGCGCGGCCCCGGCGACCGGCTTCGATTCCATGCCGGCAGCATTGCCGTCCACGCCTTCGCCCTCGACTTCCTCTGCCGGGCCTCGGCCGCCCCCGATCCGCTGCCGCTCCATGTCGCTCACAAGGCGGTGCCGTTCCTCGATGACACCGGGGAGCGCGTGAGTCCACGGACGCCCAACGCGGTCAAGTTCGAGCGATTCATCTTCGATCTCATGCCACTGGCACGGCGAGTCTGCCTGGTGGAGATCGATCCCGCCGAGGGATTCGCCCCTCTCAAGAATCCACCCGGGGCCGCCGCCGACACCCTGGCGCATGTCCAAGCCGCGCTCGACGCCCACGCCCGCCGCATCCTTCACCGGGCCGGAGTGGTCGTGGCAGACGGGGTCGGGGTGGAATTGGCTCCGTGGATCCTCGACGAGGCCGACCTCGATGCCGTCATCCCCCCCGGCTCACGGATCGAGCGGCCGACGGTCATCGGAAGCGGTATCTGAGCGCGCCCTCAAAACCCCTGTTGCCCGCAGCCCACGTTTCCGGCGACATTCCTGAGAGCTTTGGAGCCCCCCGCTCCGCCCCACCGCCCGACAGGAATCCACGATGCTCCACGCGATCGTCATGGCCGGAGGATCCGGCACCCGATTTTGGCCCGCCAGCCGCGCCGCCCTCCCGAAGCAGCTCCTTCCCCTGGCCGGAACGACGACGCTCCTCGAGGACACCATCGCCCGGCTCGATGCGCTCGTTCCACCGGAACGGCTGATGATCGTCACCTCTTCCCGCCTCCTCCCGGCCGTCCGCCAACAGCTCCCGACCGTCCCTGAAGCGGGGCTCGTCGGGGAACCGTGCAAACGTGACACCGCCCCCTGCATCGGCCTGGCCGCGCTCCTGGTTGCCCGTCACGATCCCGATGCGATCATGGCGGTGATGCCCTCCGACCACTGCATCACCCCCTCGGCGGCGTTCCGCGCCGCGATCCGGCAGGCCGAGGCCCTCGTCCTCGAGGCGCCCGGGAGGCTCGTCACGTTCGGCATCCGCCCGACCTATCCCGCAGAGGGCTTCGGCTACATCCAGGAAGGGGAGCCGATCCCGTGTCCTCCCGCGCGGGCCGGCGTGGAGCAGGCCACCGCCCCGGTCCATCGCGTGGCGAGATTCAAGGAGAAGCCGCCGGCAAGCGTCGCCAGCGAATACCTCGCTGCCGGCAACTATCTGTGGAACGCCGGCATCTTCGTCTGGAAGGCGGCGACGATCATCGCAGCCCTCCGCCGCCAGCAGCCGGAATGCCTCGCCCACCTCGAGCGGATCGCTGCCGCATGGGATGGCCCCGACCGTGAGCGCGTGTTCGCCGAGGAGTTCGCCGCCATCAAAGGAATCTCCATCGACTACGCCGTTCTCGAGCATGCCGAGGACGTGGCCGTGATTGAAGCCCCCTTCACCTGGGACGACCTCGGCGGCTGGTCGGCCGTCGCCCGCCAGCGTGGCGGAGACACCGACGGCAACACCGTCATCGGCCGACATCTCGGGATCGAGACGGTGCGGACGATCGTCAGCTCCGGCGAGGATCATCTGGTCGTCACGATGGGGCTGGAGGATATGCTGGTCGTACACACCCGCGATGCCACGCTCGTCGCCGCCCGGTCGCACGAGGAGGCAGTCCGCCGCGTCGTGGCGGAGCTCGAGAAGCGGGGTTGGAGCGAGTTTCTGTGACGGTGCCGATTCCTGTCGCACGACAAAAAGGTCGCTGAAGAAGAGAGGGCTGGCGATGCCTGCTGGCAATCCCCCGGAGGCATTCGCCTTCCGACGTGCGGCGCCGCATCTGCTTTCCGCGGCGGTTGTGCTGCTGGCGGGGGGCAGTCTGTCGGCCGACGAGACCGCCAGCGCCCCCCCAGCGGCCACAGCCATCGATCGGGAGCAGGGCGACAACAACTGGAGCGAGCGGCTGCGCCGTGCCGCTGAGGCGATGGAGTGGTCGGACGAACTGGTCCGGCACGAGTGGCGGATCCAGCGGCGGCCGGGGAGTGACGCGGCCCGCGTCCTCGATCCTGCCGACCGGGTGATCCAAGCCGGGTCAGCCGCCGCCTGCCGGGAGCACTTCCAGTCGCTTGAAGCCTCCGGACAGATTCCCCCGGTGGACGGCCCGACGGTCATCCTTCTCCACGGCCTCGGGGAGGGGCGTGGGTCGATGCGCCCGCTGGCCAACTATCTCCGCGAGCATCACGACGCCACGGTGCTGACGTTTGGCTACGCCAGTCCGCGGGCGGGGGTCGACGATCATGCCCGCGCCCTCGGCAGTGTGATCGCGGGTCTCGACGGCGCCGACCGGATCAGCCTCGTCGGCCACAGCCTCGGCAACATCGTCGTCCGCCGGTGGATGGCCGACGCACCGGCCGCCGATCTCGACCGGATCGAACGGATGGTGATGCTCGGGGCGCCGAATCAGGGGTCCGATCTGGCCCGGAGGGTGTCGCAGGTGTGGCTGCTGTCGAAGCTCTCGACCGGCGCCGCCAGGGAGATGGTCATGAATTGGCCGCAGCTCGCCCGGAAACTCGTCGTCCCTCCCTGCCCGTTCGGGATCATCGCAGGCGGCACCGGCGACGCCGAGGGCTACAGCCCCATGCTCGACGGGGACGATGACGCCGTCGTCCGCGTCGAGGAGACCCGGCTCGAGGGAGCGGATGATTTCGTCCTGCTCCCCGTCCGCCACGCCTTCATGATGCGCGACCCGGCGGTCCAGGAAGCGACCGCGTCGTTTCTCAAGGGGGGGCGTTTCGGAGCGACAGCCGAGCCTCCGGCAGCGGACGGGGCACGATGAGCGACCATCGACGCTTCACCTCGGTGCCGATTCCTGCAGGCCGTGTCGCCGCGGTCGACTATGGTCGCAAGCGGATGGGGATCGCGATCTGCGATGCCGAGCGGATCATTGCCAGCCCCTGGCCGATGCGACAGCCGACCGGCGACGAGAAGGCCGAAGCAGCTTTCTTCAAGCGCCTCGTCGTCGAGGAAGCGATCGTCGGTTTCGTCGTCGGCCTGCCGATCCACGCCGACGGCAGCGACAGCAAGATGTCGGTCGAGGCCGAACGTTTCGCCGTCTGGCTCGGAGAGACGACCTCCCGGCCGGTGACTTTTCAAGATGAGCGCTACACGTCGGTCGAGGCAGCCGGGATGCTCGCCGGCCTCGGTCTCTCCCGCGGCAAGAAAAAGGCGCGGGCCGATTCGATCGCTGCCCACATCATCCTCACCGCTTGGATGGAGGCGCACGCGTCCCCAAGGCCTGGCGATGGTGTGGCGATCCACGAGCCACCGCAGCGCCCCGGAGCCCTCGACGGATGACATCACTCCGAGCCCCGACGCCATTGTCTGCCCCGCGCCGCCTCATCGTCGGATGCGGTTATCTCGGCGAGCGGCTCGCGGCGCGGTGGCTGGCCAGCGGATCGCGCGTCTGGGGGGTGGTGCGGACGCCCGCGCGGGTGACGAGGCTCACCGCCGCCGGGGTGGAGGCAATCATCGCCGACGTCGCCTCCACCGAGCCGCTCCCGCCGTTGCCGGAGGTCGACACCGTCGTCTGGTCAGTCGGCTTCGATCGCTCGGCCGGCCATGGCTACCGCGACGTCCATGTCGAGGGGCTCGGCCGCCTCCTCGAGGCGCTTCCCGGTCGGCCCCGTGTGATCCTCGTCAGCTCTACCGGCGTCTGGGGGCGCCTCGATGGCCAATGCGTCGACGAGGAGACGCCCCCCCATCCTGACCGCGAGGCGGGGCGCGTTCTCCTCGAGGCCGAGGCCCTCCTCCGCGGCCACCGACTCGGCCCCGGCACCGCGCTGCGGTTGGCGGGAATCTACGGACCGGGACGGCTGCCGCGCGTCGACGATCTCCGGGCCGGTGCGGCCCTGACCGCCGATCCCGACAGCTGGCTGAATCTGATCCATGTCGACGACGCGGCCGCGGTCGTGATGGCCGTTGCCGACCATGCCAATCCCGGCCCGCTCTACGTCGTCTCCGATGGCCAACCGGTTCGCCGTCGTGACTTCTACGCCCGCCTCGCGAGCCTCACCGGAAGCCCACCGCCCCGGTGGACCCCCCCGCCCCCCGACGCCCGCGGAGGGGACAAGCAAGTCGATCCGCGCCGTCTGTTTGCCGAGATCGGCCCGGCGCTGGCCCACCCCGATGCCCTCGCCGCCCTCGCCGGCATCCCCGGTATGCTTTCGAGCGGTTCGGACAGCCTCTCCAAAAGCTCCCCGCCGACGAGCCCTTCATGAACCTCTCGCGCAGATCCTTCATCCGTGCCAAGGGGGCGATGCTCGCCCTCCCGTTCCTCCCTTCGCTCGCAGCCGCCGACGGGCTTCCCCCCGAATCCGCGCAGCCCCGAAAGAAGCTCGCAATCGTCTATCTCCCCAACGGCATCGTCCGCCGCTGCTTCTTCCCCGGGGAGGGGCATGTCGACGCCCCGGACTTCATCGGTGGCTTCGACGCTGACAAGATCAAGAACGAGCGGCGGATCAAGAACACCCCCGGCATTCATCCCCTCGAACTGACCGAGACGCTCGAACCACTCGCTGAGCACCTCGCCGATCTCACCCTCATCACCGGCCTCGACCGGAGCTACAAGGATGGCCAGGACGTCCATGCCCAGGGCGCATCGTGCTATCTGACCAGCCTGTCGCCGGCGATGGCCGCCGAACGGGGGATCGCCCATCCCAACGGTCGCACGCTCGATCAGGTGATCGGCGACGCGGTCGGCCACGCCACCATCTTCAACACCCTCGAGATCAGCTGCAACGGATTCACTGCCCCCAAGGAGCCGATCGAGTTCGACAACATCTCCTGGTACGGGCCGGGGAGGATCGCGCCTTCGATCCGCGAGCCGCAGAAACTCTACGACCGTCTCTTCCTCCGCCAGGGATACCGCGATCATGTCGCGGACGTCACCGATCTTGTCCTCGCGGATGCCGGCTCCCTCGCCCGGCGTCTCGGCCGCGACGACCGGCGCACGCTCGACGAATTCATGGAGATGATCCGCGGCATCGAACGCCGCATCGGGAAGATGGACAAGCTTCTCACCGAGGCCGACGTCCGCATCCCGACGCAGGAGATCCTGCCGCGCGGTGAGTACATCCGCCTCCAGATGGACCTGATGCTGACGGCTTTCCGGATGGGGATCACCGACGTCTGCACCTTCATGATCGGCCCCGAGCGCTGGGATGCGACGCTCATGTACGAGGGGGTCTTCGACCAGCCAGTTCAGCACCATGAGATGACGCACAACCAGAAGGGCGACGGTTTCAAGCAACTCCAGAAGATCGACCGCTTTCACCTGGAACAGTACGCCTACCTCATCCGGCGGATGAAGGAGATCAGGGAATCAGATGGGCGCTCCCTCCTCGATCACTCGCTGCTCGCCTTCGGCGCGGGCCTCGGGGACGGTGCTACCCATCAATTCTTCGATCTCCCGATGATCCTGGCCGGCACCGCCCAGGGGGAGGTGCGTCAGGGCCGATTCCTGCGGATGCCGAGCGGCACGCTCAACTCGAATCTCTGGCTCACGCTCGCCCGGGTGATGGGGCTCGAGATCGATTCGTTTGCCGACAGCACCGGCGTGATCTCCGAATTGTTGGCTTAGCGGGCTGTGGATAAAGTGCCCGCCGCCCGATGCGGCAGGGGGAGGAAAACGGTTTTGGCAGACTTCCTGAATCGCGAACGTGCGTTGCTCCGCGGCATGCCTGCCGTCGTGAGAGCGATCGCCGTCCCCCTCGCGATTCTCTTCACCTGCCCACAGTCTGGCCCGGGGGCGGAGACGCGGGCGATCCTGCCGCCGCTCCTTGCCGAACGGTGCCTCGGCTGCCACGGCGACGGGGAATCCAGCGGGGGGATCAACTTCGAGTCGCTGCTCACCGATTCCCCGAACGAGGAACAGGCCCGCCTCCTCGGCGAGGCGATCAACGCCATCGATTCTGGGTCCATGCCACCGGATGGTGAGCAGGCGCCCGATGCTGTCACGCGCTCGGAGGCGATCCGATGGCTTCAACACCGTCTCGGGGAGGTCGTGCACGGCTTGCCCACGCCGCCGCTGCCGCTCCAACGGCTCAACCGCTTCCACTACTCCAACACCGTCCGCGATCTCTTCCGGCTCTCCCGGGATCTGTTCCCGCTCCCGGAGAAGCTGATGACCCGCTACGACCCATACCTCCTCGCGCCGCCGTCCCCGTCCGTGTCTCCACGACTGCCAGACGTCGTCCATGTTGCGTGCCACGCCCTCGAACCGTCGCCCGGCCTCGAAGGGGTGAAGCCCTATCCGAAGGACCTCCGCGCCGAACATGGCTTCGACAATCAGGCCGACGAGTTGACCCTCTCCCCACTCCTCCTCGATACCTTCCTCCGCTTGGCCCACTCGATCGTCGAGAGCCCCGACTTCACCCCCGACGCTGTCGGCATCTGGGCCGACTTTTTTGCCGCGCCGGCGGAGGGAAGCGACCGCGAAGCCGAGGTGCGGGGGCGATTGAAGCGTTTCCTGCGGATCGCCTTCCGGGGGCCGGTCGAGGCCGAGACTCTCGACCGCTACAGCGCCTTCGCGCTCTCGAAGCTCGCTCAGGGCCTTGCTTTCCCCGACGCGATGAAGAAGACGGCCGCGGCCGCACTCTCCTCCCCTCGCTTCCTCTACCGGGTCACCGCCACCGGGCATGAGGACATGCCCCTGGCCCTCGCCTCGCGCCTGTCGGCATTCCTCTGGGGGAGTTGCCCGGACGAGGAACTGCTCGAACTGGCCGAGCGCGGGGCGATCCTCCATCCCGACGTCCTCGACCGGACAGTGACGCGGATGCTTGCCGACCCACGGATCGAGCGTTTTCTCGACACCTTCCCGTCCCAGTGGATGCAACTCGAGAACGCCCTGGCAGCGACCCCCGATCCGATCCTAGCCCGCGACTTCCACCTCGTGCCGGGCGCACCGGCAAGCCTCCAGATGGTGCTCGAGCCGCTTGTCCTCTTCGACACGGTGTTCGTCGAGGAGCGGCCCCTGACGGAACTGATCGCCCCGTCGTCGCACTATCAAAGTGAGTTCCTCCGCTCGTGGTACCAGAGCGTTCAGCCCCCCCCGGCCGCCGAACCCGACCGCGCGGCCCACGACGAATCGCTCCGCCGACACCTGCGATCCCGCGAGTTCCGCCGCGTCCCGTGCGATGACCCGCGCTTCGGTGGAATCATCACCAACGCCGCCGTGGCGAGCATGACATCCGGCCCGAAGCGGACCCATCCCGTCGCCCGCGGTGTTTGGATCGTGGATGTGATCTTCAACGATCCGCCGGCGCCGCCCCCCGCCGACGTCCCGCCACTCGCCGAAGACGCGGCCGATCCGAGCCTGACGATCCGGGAACATTTCGCCGCCCATCGCGAGCATCCCTCCTGCGCGGGCTGCCACACGAAACTCGATCCCGTCGGCTTCGCGCTGGAGAACTACGACATCACCGGACGGTGGCGCGACGGCTACGCCAACGGCCGCAACGTCGATGCCAGCGGCACGCTCTTCCGGAGGCACGCTTTCGACGGCGCCGTCGGATTCAAGGGGGCGATCGTGGCAGAGCAGGAGAGGTTTGCCCGGGCCTTCACCGCTCACCTCCTCCGGTTCGCGCTCGGGCGCGACCTCGTCCCCGCTGACCGACTCGAGATCGACGGGATCCTCAGCCGATCCGCCCGACAGGGCCACGCCATCAAGGCTCTCATCCGTGGCGTCGTTCAATCGGAGAGTTTCCGGGATTTTGGGCAATCCCCCGACGCCGACGCTCGTTGACGCGGCAGCACGGTCGATCTACCTTCAGGGTGGAGTCCCGCTGGCCGCGGCCCCCCGTGGCCACCGGGACGCCTTGGGTCCGGCGGCACGGTGTCTGTCCGGGGACGTGGAACGAAGTCTGCTCCTCGCCCGCCACATCAACGGGGCAGTCAAACGCACGCCACGGGGAACTCCGCCATGAGCCTTCGCCCGTTCACGCTGATCCTGATCGCGACCGTCGCTGCGGTCGCGTCATGGCCCGGCGCTTCCGCGAAGGAGCCAACTCTCCCCGCCGTCGACTTCGACCGGCAGATCGCCCCGCTCCTGATCTCGCGCTGCCTTGAATGCCACTCGGGCGCCAGTCCTGATGGCGGGCTGTCGCTCGTCGACGCCACCACCGCGGCCAAGGGGGGAGAGAGTGGTCCGGCCCTCGAGCCGGGAAAGACGGAGAGCCTCCTCTGGCAGCGGGTCGAAGGGGACGAGATGCCCCCCGAGCACCCGCTCCCACCGGAAGAAAAGGCACTCCTCCGCGCCTGGATCGACGCCGGGAGCGCCTGGGGCGAGCAGCCGCTCGACCCGCTCGCGGTAGACCTCGGCCATGGCCGGATGAAGCGCCGGCGCCGTCGGCGGGGCCTCGCTGAGCGCCTTCTCCAGCGCGGCCTTCCGTTCCTCCAACTCCAGCATCTCCTCCTTCATGCCGGGCGTCCGGATGCCCTCCTTGATCGCCTCGATGATGGCGCGGACCTGCCGCGTCACCTTGGCGAGGTCGGCCTCCGCCTTTGCCCGGCCAGCATCGCGCTCGCGGTTCAGGCGGTTCAGCTCCGCGACGTACT
>CAJAYZ010000143.1 GCA_903949225.1 uncultured Planctomycetaceae bacterium | reverse complement strand
TTCCCTCCTTGTGAAGGTGACGGCGCGCGGGCTGTCGCTCGACGAGGCGGCCGGCCACATCGAACGCTGCTTGCAGGAGTTTCGTGTCCGCGGCGTGAAGACGAACATCCCGTTCCTCATCAACCTCGTCACCCACCCCGAGTTTCTCGCCGGCCGCTGCACGACGAGGTTCATCGACGAGACTCCGGCGCTGTTCGATTTTCCCATCCGCCGCGACCGGGCCACCCGGCTCCTCGAATACCTCGCCGACACGATCGTCAACGGCAATCCGCTCGTGAAGGGGCGGCCGGCAGCGGCCCGGCGCACCTCCGCGCCGATCCCCGAGTTTGACCGGCTCTCGACGCCTCCGGCGGGAACGAAGACGAAGCTCCAGGAGCTCGGCCCGGAGAAGTTTGCCGGCTGGGTCCGCGACCAGAAGGGCCTGATGGTGACCGACACGACGATGCGCGACGCGCATCAGTCGCTCCTCGCCACCCGGATGCGCTCCTTCGACATGCTCGCGATCGCCGATGCCTACGCCCGGATGGCACCGGGGCTGTTCTCGCTCGAGATGTGGGGCGGGGCGACGTTCGACACCTCGATGCGGTTCCTCAAGGAAGATCCCTGGGACCGCCTCGCCCGCCTCCGCGAGCGGATCCCGAACATTCTCTTTCAGATGCTCCTCCGAGCGAGCAATGCCGTCGGCTACACGAACTACCCCGACAACGTCGTCACGGCCTTCGTGAAGGAATCGGCGGCCGCCGGGATCGACGTCTTCCGGGTGTTCGATCCGCTCAACTGGGTGCCGAACATGCAGGTGGCGATGGACGCCGTCCGCGATGCCGGCGGGATCTGCGAGGCGGCGATCTGCTACACCGGCGACGTCCTCGATCCGACGCGAAAGAAGTTCTCCCTGGCCTACTACGTCGATCTCGCCCGGCAGCTCGAGAAGCGCGGCGCTCACATGCTTGCCGTCAAGGACATGGCCGGGCTGTGCAAGCCTTACGCGGCAGCGACGCTCGTCAAGGCGCTCCATGAGGCGGTCGGGATCCCGATCCACTTCCACACCCACGACACCTCCGCCGCGGCGCTTGCCAGCGAGCTCGAGGCGGCCCGCAACGGCGTGAGCATCGTCGACGCGGCGATGGCGCCCTTTTCCGGCCTCACGAGCCAGCCGAACCTCAACGCGCTGGTGGAGGCGGCCCGTCACACCCCGCTCGACACCGGCCTCGACCCCGAGCCGCTGCGGCATCTGGCCCGGTATTGGTCGGCCGTCCGCGAGCACTACACCGCCTTCGAATGCGGCATGAAGGCCCCCGACGCCGATCTCTACCTCCACGAGATGCCGGGGGGACAGTTCACGAACCTCCTCGAGCAGGCCAAGGCCCTCGGTCTTGCCGACCGCTGGGAGGATGTCTGCCGCGCCTACGCCGACGTCAACACGCTCCTCGGCGACATCGTCAAGGTGACGCCGACGAGCAAGGCGGTCGGCGATCTGGCGCTGCTCCTGGTGACCAACGGCCTCCACGCCTCCGATCTCCTCTCCGACTCCCGCGAGATGGCCTTCCCGGAGTCGGTCGTCGATCTGCTGTCGGGCCGGATGGGCCAACCGCCGGGGGGCTTTCCCGAAGCGGTCGTGCGGCGGATCGTCCGCCCCGGTGAGCTCGTCACCGGCCGCCCTGGCGAATCGCTCCCTCCGGCCGACTTCAAGGCGGCCGAGAAGAAGGTGGCAGAGATCACCGGCATCCCGGCGACCCACCAGGAGGTGCTCTCTTGGCTCCTCTACCCGCGGGTCTTCCAGGATTTCGCCCAGCACCGCTCGAAGCACGGCGACGTCAGCGTCCTCCCCACGCCGGCATTCCTCGAGGGCCCGAAGCCGGGCGAGGAACTGGCCGTCGACATCGAGCCGGGCAAGACGCTCGTCATCCGGTTGCTGACGGTCGGTGAGCCACACGTCGATGGAACGCGGACGGTGTTCTTCGAGCTCAACGGCCAGCCGCGGAGCGTGTCGGTCGCCGATCGCAGCCTCGAAGCGAAGGTGCAGCGGCGTCCGAAGGCGGTCATCGGCGATGCCCGCGAGGTCGGCTCACCAATGCCGGGTTTGATCGTCACGGTGGCCGTGCAGGCTGGCGACATCGTCAACCGCGGTCAGAAGCTCCTCAGCCTCGAGGCGATGAAGATGGAGACAACCGTCTACGCCGAACGGGACGGGAAGATCGCGGAGGTCCTCGTCGCCCCGGGCACGCCGGTCGAGGCCGGCGAACTGGTCGTGAAGTACGCCGACGCCTGAGCGGCTGCTGGCGGCTCACTGGCTCTTTGCGGCAGGCTTCCGCCCCGCTTCGACGGCGGCTGCAGCCTCGAGCCACACCTGCTCGAGATCGGGGCGGTCGAGGTCGGCGGCCATCGTGGCCAGTCGCCGGCGGACGTCGGCATCTCCCGGACGGGCCCACGCCTCCTGATGGAGGTCGGCAAAGGTGCGGCGGAGGGCCCGGATTCGCTCCGCCTCGGCCCGGGCCGCATCGGCGTCGGCCTCGCGGCCAGCCCCGGCATAGGCCTGCGCGAGCTTGAGGCGGACGAGGTAATCCCTCGGGTGCTTGGCAACGCCCCGCTCCAGGGGACGGACGGCCCCCTGCGGATTGCCATCCTCGAGATCAATCGAGCCCTCGAGGCGGAGCGCTCCGAGATCGTCCGGGGAGGTTTCGAGGATGCGGTTCACGATTCCCCGGGCGGCCCCGCGGTCGCCGATCGCCAAGAGGCACTCGGCTCGGAGGAGATCGGCGTCGCCGCCACCCGCGAGCTTGTCGAGCGTGGCGAGCGCCTCGCGGTGGCGATGAAGCTTCACGAGGCTCCCGGCCATTTCGACGAGCACCTCGTCGCGATCGGCCTGATCGGGGGAGCGTCGCAGGCTCTCCTCATAATGCTCGACCGCTTCGGGGTAGCGCTCGTAGTCGCTGTGGATGAGGCCGAGGAGCCTTTTGGGACGGGGATCGGTCGGAGCCAGCCGGGCTGTCGCCTCGAGGTGCTCGATGGCTGTCGGAATCGCACCGGCATCGTAGGTCATCGCCGCAAGGAGCCGGTGGGCGTCAACCGAATCGGGCGTCGCCGCGAGCACGGCGTTCAGCTCCTGTTCCGCCAGCGGGTAGAGGCGGAGGCGGTAGGCGGCTTCGCCGCGGACGAGGTGGACGAGGCGGAGGAGATCGGCATCGTCGGCCGCGGTTGCATCGGCGGGAAGCGCGGCGAGGAGATCGAGCGCTGGGCGAGAAAAGCCGCGGGCAACGAGCAGGCGGGCCTGCACGACCCGGGCCAACCCCGCTGCGCCCCGCTCCTTTAGGCTGCGGATCGCCTGTCTGGCCGCCGCGCCATCCTCTCGATCGACCGCTTCCCAGGCCGCCGTGGCAAGCGCCATCGGTGTCGGGGCTGCCGCTTCGATACGGCGCCCCTTCCATCCCCAGCCCACCGCCACGGCAGCCCCAGCCATGAGCAGCAGCCCACCGATGAGCCATCCGCTCCGGCGTCGTGAGACCGACGTGTGGCTCGGCTCGGGCGTGGTCACGTCGGACCTCCCGCGGGCGTGCCCGCCGCATCCGTGGGCACCGCACCGGCCTCGACGACCCTGAGCTCCCGTTCCGCCCCCGTCAGTTCGACCTCCTGGACAACCCCCGAGGGCCAGCGAATGCGGAGCCTCTGCGGCACAAGAGCCGGCGCGCCGGCCGGCCCGGAGAGGACAACATGGAGCCGGCGATCGCTGTGGGAGAGATAGCTCCCGCCGCCGCTGACCTGGAGCGCCGGAGAGGGGGCCTCGCTGTCGATGACCTCGAGCCGGGCGCCGACAGCGTCGCGGTTTGACACCGTCCCGACGAGTTGGACGAGGATCGATCGGCGGAACTGAGGGAAGCGGTTTTCGAGGACCGCGACGGGGGCTTCGACGTGCGAGATCGCCAGATCGAGGTCGCCGTCGCCGTCGTAGTCCCCCCACGCCACGCTCGTGGTGTCGTCAGCCTCGACGGAGGACCAGACGGCGCTGGCCGTCAAGACCCCGCCGTCGTTGCGGTACAGCCGGTTG
>CAJAYZ010000142.1 GCA_903949225.1 uncultured Planctomycetaceae bacterium | reverse complement strand
GAGCTTGCCGCCCGGATCGCCTCCTACGAGCTCGCCTGGAAGATGCAGGAGCATGCCCCGGAGGCGGTCAACTTGGCGAGCGAGACGGCCGAGACACAGGCACTCTACGGCCTCGACAATCCCCGCACCGCCGACTTCGGTCGCCGCTGCCTCCTCGCCCGGCGGCTCGTCGAACGCGGCGTGCGCTTCGTGCAGCTCTATTCGGGCGGCGCCCACAACGACGACAACTGGGATGCCCACGGGGATCTCGAGAAGAACCACAACTTCCACGCCGGCAACACCGATCAGCCGATCGCGGCGCTCCTCGAGGATCTCAAGCGCTCCGGGCTCCTCGACAGCACGCTCGTGGTCTGGGGGGGAGAGTTCGGCCGGCAGCCGACGGCGGAGTATGCCGAGGGCACGGGCCGCGATCACAACGCCTACGGCTTCACGATGTGGATGGCCGGCGGCGGCATCAAGGGTGGGGTGAGCGTGGGGGAAACCGACGAGCTCGGGTCGGCGGCGATTCTGCCCGAGCACGACGGCCGCACCGGCTTCCATGTGAAGAGCCTCCACGCCACCGTGCTCCATTGCCTCGGCATCGATCCCAACCGGCTCTCCTACTTCTTCGGCGGCCTCGATCAGAAGCTCGTCGGTGTCGAGCATGTCAAACCGATCGGTGAGATCCTGGCGTAGTCGATGGCAGCGTTCACGCGACTGCCGGCGGCTCTCGGTGGTCTCTCACAGTCGACCGTCGTCCGGGTGGAGTGAGCAACATATACTCGGCGGTTTCCCTGGCATGTCCGGTCCCTTCGAAGGGACCGAGCTGGTGTGGAAAAGTCTCCCATGAATCCCAGCTCGTCGATGCCGCAGGATCGAAGGCCCGTGCAGCCGTCGATGTCGTCGCGCTGGCGGTCCAGACGGACTGCCGAGTCTGCCCGACGGTCGACGCGTACCGTTCGGATCGCCTGGACGGTCGCTTGCGCGGTTGTCATCGGTTTGGTGCAATATCTGGTGATCCCGCCGCTCTTCATCTGGCACGCTGCGGTCGTCGAGCTCTCGATCGATGATTACGCCATCGGCACTCTCGTGCCACTCCCTTTTGGCAGGGAGGATGCCGCGGCGGTCGGCGATGCGTTGAGGGGGGCGTTGACGCCGCGAATGGGACGGGAAGCACTCGCGCTCGATGCCTTCACCTCCTCGGCGGCACTCCGCGATGAACTCGGGGCGCGGATGGCGGCTCTGCCGTTGCGTCGCCACGATGTGCTGATTGCGATGGTTCGGGCGCAGATGATGGTCGCTCCCGGAGCAGACGAGCGGGGGGCGCGGGCCTGTCTGCTCGCCAGCGATCTCAGTCTCCCCGCGGGGATCCCCGAGCAGCGGGTGCCTTGCCGTGACATCATCAACGCTTTCATGGCGTCACCGGCGCGAACGACGTTCGTGGCGCTCGACATGGGTGATCTGCGTTGGGATCCACGACTCGGGATCGTGGGGGGCGTGGTGCCGGAGCAGCTCGACCACGAATTGTCCGAACCGATCGGAGGCTTGGCGGAGAGCCATCACGACTGCTGGGTGCTCGGGTCGCACGGCGCGACGCAGTTTTCCGGGGTCAGTCTGGCGGCGCGGCGGAGTTTCTTTTCCCGGGCTCTCGAACTGGGGCTAGGGGGCGAGGCCGATGCCCCGGCCCAGGGAGGAGATGGCGATGGGACGGTGGAACTGCACGAGTTGGTTGGTT
>CAJAYZ010000141.1 GCA_903949225.1 uncultured Planctomycetaceae bacterium | reverse complement strand
GTCGCGGCCGCGTTGTCGGCGGCGGCCGGGGGTGGGGCCGGCGTAGCGATCGGCGTCGGCGGCGGCACGGCTCGCAATGTCATCGCCAACACCGTCAAGGCCTCGACGTCTGGCGCCTTCGTCAACAGCGCGCTCGCCCCGACAACAACGGGCAGCGGATCGATCACGATCCGGGCAACTGCCAACTAGACCGCCAAGCTGCAACTCGTGGGCGCGGCTGGCGCGGTGGCGGTCGGGTTTGCTGCCGTCGCCGGTGCGGCGGCGGTGGCGATCACCGAAAATACGCTTGCCAACAACGTCTCGGCGACGGTCACCGGAGGCGCGATCAGGACCCCGGGGGCGATCACGATCGACGCCCAGTCGACCGGAATCCTGACAGCCAACGCCTTCGCTGCCGCCGCCTCCGTGGCGGGTGGCATCGGTGCGGCGCTTGCGGCCGGCGGAGCCACCGCCACCAACACCGTCACCAACACCGTCCTGGCCGACACCCTCGGCACGCCGACGATCGTGGCGGGGGGCAACGTGACCATCAGCGCCGCCAACACGGCCACGTTCAACGCGAGCGTCACCGCGGTCGCCGTCGCCGGCGGGCTCATCGGCGGTTCGATCGGGGTGTCGACGATCACGAATACCGACTCGAGCAACGTCACAGCCCGGGTCTCGACAGGCACCGTGACGTCGACCTCCGGCGGCGTCTCGATCGCCGCCACCGCCACCGACACCACCGGCACGATGCTCGGGGTGGCGACGGCGGTCACGGCCGCCATCGGCGGAGCGGGCGCGGGCGCCGCGAGCACGACGACGTTCGCTCCGACGGTGACAACGGGCGTGGCGGCCGGAGCGACCGTGAGCGCGGTTGCCGGTGCCGTGACCGTCGGCTCGAGGCTCACAAGCGACGCCCGGGCCACGACGTACGGGGCTGCCGGCGGGCTCGTCGCGATCGGCACCTCCACCTCGTCGGCCACCGCCAACGGCATCATCACGGCCGCCGTCGACGGCACGGTCAACGGCAAGTCGATCGCCGTCACCGCCAACGCCACCACCTCGGCCACGGTGAGGGGAACCGGTCTCGCCGGAGGGATGGTGAGCGGCGCCGGCGCCGAGTCGACCGCCATCTCCTCCCCCGCCGTGACAGCCCGCGTCGGTGCCACTGGAATCCTCCGCGGCAACCTGACCGGCACGACGACGACCGCCGCCGACAGCGTCCAGATCGCGGCCACCTCGAATCCGAGTGCCAACGCCACGGCGATCGGCGTCGCGGTCGGTGCGGCCGCCGGAATCGGCGTCTCCCTGGCCTCGGCCACCGCCGCGCCCATCGTCAGGAGTGCGGTTGATGGTGGCAGTGGGACTCCGGTTAGTGCCGCCAATCTCACGATCGCCGCCACGCTCGCCCCCTCCTCCTCAGGAACCACGGCATTCGCCAACGCCATCGCCGGCGGTGGCGGCGCCTTCGGAGCCGGTGGCGCCGATTCGACCTCGACCGGAGGGGGGAGCGTCACGGCCGCCATCGGCAATAGTGTCCGCCTGGCGGACGGCAACGTCACGGTGGCGGCCGTCGGCACCACCCGGCAAATGGCTGATGCGACGGCGATCGCCGTCGGTTTCGTCGGCGTCGGCTCGGCCAATTCCCTCGCCCGCGGTCAGGTGACGACGCTCGCGCAGGTCGGCAGCGGCATCACCACCGCTGCCAACCGCACCGGCGACCTCGCCGTGACGGCGGCCGGCGACACGAAAAACACCGCCAAGAGCACCGGTGGCAGCGGCGGCGCGATCGCCGGTAATGCGTCCGTGGCAAAAACCAATGACACCTCCACCGCCGCGGCCACGATCCTCGGGGGCACGATCGCCGCTGGCACGATCCAAGTCACCTCCGATCAGCTCACCGACTATCTGCTCGGCGCCTCCTCGACCAACGTCGCCCTCGCCGGCGCCAGCGGCGCTTTCGGCAGCAACACCTCGTCGACATCGGCCACGACGACGATCGGCACGCTCACCGCTCTCTCCGCCAGTGACTCGGGCGAGGCGGTGCGGATTGCCAGCAGCAATCGTTTCCGGCAAATCCAGACCGACTACAGCGCCCAGGGTGGGGCCGGCGGGGCGATCAGTGGCTCTGCCTCGCTCACCACATCGACAATCACAGGCACCTCCGCCGTCACGGTCGGCGACTCCGCCGCGATCACTGCCACAAACTCCCTCGGCAGCATGACGATCGTTGCCTCCCACGACCTCAACACCACCGACAAGGTGATGATGGAGAGCGGCGGCCTGCTCACCGGTGCCGGCGTCAATTCGCGCCTCACCGCCGGGCTCACCAACACCGTCACCCTCGGCACGAGCAACCGGCTGACGAGTGCCGGCGACATCCATGTGGGCAGTTGGACGTCGGCCAACGCCTCGACAACGTCCCTGGTCAACACCTGGGGCCTGGCGAGCGTCGGGGCGGCCTACGCCTACGTGACGATTGTCTCGGGCCAGACCGTGACGATCGGCAACAGCTCGACGATCCTGGCAACTGGCAATGTCAACCTTACGGCCGGCCGCGACAAGTCGACGAACAATCAAACCTCAATCCAGGGCAGCTCCCTCGCTACCGGTTACATCC
>CAJAYZ010000140.1 GCA_903949225.1 uncultured Planctomycetaceae bacterium | reverse complement strand
CGTCGCCAGGCCGATGGCGGTCGTGCCGGTGGCCAGCGACAGTGGCAGGAGGGCGTGAATCACCGAGCGTCCGGCGGCCCCCTCTTGGATGCCAGTCTCAGCGATTTGGTCGCGGTAGTAGTTGGCCAGATGGATCGCCCCGCTGGTGGTGGCGACGTACACCAGCGACGGCATGGTGAGGAGGATCGCGTCGACGGGGTAGCCGGAGTACCAGACCACCGCCAGGCTCGCGAACATGCTGTACACGCCGGAGGCGAGCACGAGCCCGACGAGCAGTTTGCTCTTCAGGCTCCACCAGCTGACGAAGAATCCAACGACGAGCGAAAGCCCGAACAGGATCGTGACGCTCGTCTGACCGGCCTTGTCGATCGAGACGTTGTCGACCGGAGGGCCACCCATGTGGAGCGATGCAGCCGGAATGCCGCATTCCTTCGTCGCCACTTCCTGGATGATGTCGATGGCGCCGTGGAGATTGGCGCGGGCGGTGTCGGAGAGGGTGAGGACGAGGCAGGTCTGACGCAGATCGGTGTCGTCTGGGAGCGCTTCGCCCGTGGCCGACTTCGGCGGCGCACCGATGATCGCTCCAGTGAGACGCTCGATCGCCTCCTCGCGGTCGAGGTTGAGCGGTTCGGCCATCATCAGATCGACGGCCCGGGGGCCTGTCTGGGCCGACTTGTAGTAGAGCGGCCGGTCGATCCGGGAGGCTTCCTCTGGCGGGGGGAGGAGCTTCTTCGCCAGCAATTCCAGCCGAGGATCGGCCATCGTGCAGCCGTCCCAAGAGACGAGGATGAACTCCTCGCCGGCGAAGTTGCGGCGGAAAAACCGGTAGACCTGGGTCTCCGGATATTCCAGCGGCAGCCAACCCTTGACGTCGTTGCGGTTGTTCCCCTTCGCCTTGATCGCGCCGACCAACACCAGTGGCAGCAGGAACAGCAGGACCGCCATGATCGCGACGCTGTACCGCTGATAGAAGTTGTTGCGGGAGTGCGTCATCTCGCCGTGGTTACCCGGGGCCGAGGGACAGGCTGAAGCTGTGGATGCGGTGTCCGAACACGCAACCGTACAGGGCAAAGGCGAGCCAGTCCATATCGCTCGCCTCTGCCGAAGGGGCGTTCTGATCCAATCGACAGCGCGCAAGTGATTCTGAGCGAAGAACTTCCGTCGTGTGCAGGGTCTTCCCAGCCGGTACAGCCTGCCCTCTCCGCCGGGAGGAAATTGGGCAAAAGAGGGAAGGAAAGCCCCTCTTGCTAGGGGGTGTTGTCAGTCCGACGGATTCCACCGGCGGCCGTGCGGCCGGGAGGATCAGGGATGGGGGTCTTCCGTGGCCTGCGTGCGCTCGGTTGACGGAAGCGCCTTGTGGCTTCCGTCGCAGAAGGGCTTCCGGTCGGAGTGGCCGCAGCGGCACAGCGCCAACGGGCGGCCGTCGTCGGGGAGGGGGTATTCCTGTCCCTTGTGATCGGTGACCCGCAGGCCGATGCCGAGCGCCAGGCTGTCGGGGGAGATCTCGACGACGAGCGGACCCTCGAGCCGACAGCGCACCGTCACGCTGCGGGGGGGAAGCGGGCGCTTCGGGTGGCCCGAGGCGGGAGGGGAATCGTCGGGCGTCATGGCGAGGGCTGGGGCGTGAGCAGGCTGTGGATAAAGTG
>CAJAYZ010000139.1 GCA_903949225.1 uncultured Planctomycetaceae bacterium | reverse complement strand
TGAGCGCCGGTCAGGGGAGCTTCGAGAGGCGGATCCGCCGGTATTCGAGCTGGCCTGAATCCCCCTCGAGGCCGATCGGGCCGGTCTCGGGGAGCTTGTAAGCCGCTTCGAGGACTTCGCCGTTGCAGGTGCAGTGTGCGACACCGTCCTTGACCGTGATCACGAGCTCGTTCCAGTCCTGCGGCTTGTAGTGCTTCAGCGCCTTGTAGGGGCCAGCAAGAAGATAGTCGCGGCACTGGAGCTGCGGGGCGCGGATGAAGACGCCGCTGTCGGCGGTCGGCGTGGCCCGGAACTCGAGCTTGAGGAGGAAGTTGCCGGGGAACTCCTTCGTCGTCCAGAGCTGTTCGACGCGACGCCCCTCCGGCGGTGTCGTGACGACGATCCGGCCATCCTTGGCGACGTAGCGGCCATCAGGGCTACTCTGCCGGCCGTCGAGGTCGAGCTGCTTCTCGAGCGTTGGCTGGTCGCGGTAGCCCCAGCCGGTGAGGTCGTGGCCATTGAAGAGCATCTCGAAGCCGGGCTCGGGCTGGAAATCGTCGGCGGGGGTGGGAATGAGGTCGAGCGTCTCGAGGACCGGCCTGATCGCGGCCACCCACTTCGCATAGCCCTGGTCGTTGGGATGAAGAAGATCGGGAAACTCCTCCGCTTTCGCGTCACCGTCGCCATTGGCAAACAGCGTCCAGGTGTCGACGAGACGGACGCGCGGGTCCCCCTTTACGGCCTCGGCGACGAGCGCGTTGAGCGTCTTGATCTTCTCGGCAGGCCGCTTTTTGTCGGCGGCACTGGGGAAGACCTGACAGACGACGATCGGCGTCCGCGGGTTCTTCGCCTCGATCGCCGAGATGATCGCCTTCACGTTGGCGGCAATCGTCTCAGGCTCCGCTCCCTCTTCGAGGTCGTTGGTGCCCATGAGCATGACGACGCCAGATGGGTCGAGGGCCAAGCAATCGTCGGCGAGGCGGAGGAGCATGCCGCGGGTCGTGTCGCCGCTGATGCCACGGTTGGCGATCTTCGCGCCGGGGAAGGCCCCGTGAAAATCGTCACCGAAGCCCTGGGTGATCGAGTCGCCGAGGAACACCAGCGCCCGTTTGTCGGCAGCTTTCTTGCCGGCCCACGCACCGCGCCGTTCCTTCCAGAGATTCTTGAACCAGTCGTAGCGGCGGATCGGGCCGGCGCCGGGGAGGCCGTCGTCGCTGTCGGGGATCGCAAACGCCGCCGGCTCATCGGCGCGGGCCGATGGAGAGGGCAGGGGCCCGGCCGGCATCACGGCGACGGCGCAGGCAAGGAAGAGCACGCGGGCCACGGCGGAGAAAAGAGTGTGTTTCATGGGATCCATCATGCGCGCTCGACGACCTGGCCGGCAAATTGAGGGGCAGTCCCTCTCGACGATGCCGGGCACGGCGGACCAGGGGAACGCCCCGTCACACCGCCTTGGCGGTCAATCCGGCTTTTCTGGCGGCCGTGAGTTGCCGGTCGTCGGCCGAGACGAACAGATCGGCTCCCCAGACTTTCGCAGCGGCGACATGGAGTGCGTCGGCGGCACGGACGGGTGACGCCTTGATGGCCACGATCGACGCCGCGATCACTTCCGCCGTGAGATCGATAAGCGTCGCATCGCGGATGTCGTCGAGGAGATGCCGCTCGAGCTTCGCAAATTGAGCGGCGGTGATCCGTTTCTCGCGGAGTCTCCTGGCCAGGGCCGACACGATTTCGGGAACACAGATGACACACAGCCCGAGTTCGTCTGCGTTGAGGCAAAGCGCCTCGACTGCATCGCTTCCCGACTCTTCCACGAACCGCTTCGCGAACGCCGAGGAGTCAAAAAACGTCTTCACGCCCACGTTCTCCCAGGATCGCCGCCGCGAGTCCGGCCCCCTTCACAATCAGCCTCGGCCCGGCGCGTCGCCACGAAGGAAGACGTCCAGCCGATGGCGCCACCGGGTGAATCTCGGCGACCGGCTTGCCATGCCGGAGGAGGATCACGGTCTCTCCCCGCTCGACGTCATCGAGGAATGACGCAGCGTTGGCACGGAATTCCGTGAACGTCACCGTCTTCAAAGGGCGGCTCCTGCATGGGGGGGGGGGCCACG
>CAJAYZ010000138.1 GCA_903949225.1 uncultured Planctomycetaceae bacterium | reverse complement strand
GATCCTCAGCATAACCCTGGCAGGCTTGTTGAGCTTGACGGCCAGCTCATCGATCATCCTGATCTCTTCGGGAGACTCGGCGATCACAGCTGCGATTCCGTTGCCGATAGCGTACCGGACCTCTTCTTCCGTTTTTGCCGGGCCGACGAACAGGATGTCACCAGGCTTGAAGCCGACCCTGAAAGCTCCTTTGATCTCCCCGAGTGAGCTGACATCGGCACTGGCTCCAAGGCCGAGCAGCATGTGGGCGATCGCAAGGTTGGGGTTGGCTTTGAAGGAAAAGAAGATATCGAAGGCAGGGAAATGCTCCTTAAGCGCGGCGTACTTCGCCCGGATGAGGCTCGCCGAATAGACATAGAACGGCGTGCGATGCTTCGACAGGAGGCTGTCTAGATCGAGGCCGTCGATCGAGAACCTGCCGCTTCGGACGAAGTGCCTTGCAACGTGGTCCATGAGGCCCCTACCTCCTGTAGATCTCAATAGTGGTCAGTCCTTGAAGGACGTAAAAGGGGAAGGGCTCTGATACCACCACGTCCACTCCGATCGTACGGCTATACACTTCCCCGAAATTCGCCCCCGTTTCGGCAAAAATGACCAATTTGGTCTGGTGTTCCTGACAAACGCGAACAATGTCATTGAGCGTACCCGTGCTAAGGGTCATTCCCGTGACGACGGCCACGTCGGCATCGCGCACCGCCTGATAGGTTCTGGTTCCGTCTTCTACGGTGACCCCGTGGAGCGAAGCGCCCACGATCTTGGGGTCAAAGTCGGTAGCAAGGACATTGTAGCCCTTCTTTCGCAGAGCCTTGAGGAGGTTCCCTACCACACCGACGTTCACCACCGTTGTTCTGGCTGGCAACGCACCCATCCGCTCCATGAGCCGCTCGACTTCATCGGCGATGATCTGGCTGCGCTTCACGGCCTTTTCTACCGTGTTGCCCCGGAGTTCGTGGACCTCGGCCGGCGAACGCGGAATCGATGCATAAAGAGAGTCGAGAAGAGCTATCTCGTAGCAGCCCGCCTCGGAGATGATCTCTCGCGCGTCCCGCCCGAGGAGCGCTTGGTTGATCTCGAGATCGTTGTCGTAGTAACACGAGCCCTGCTCCACGGTTTGGGCGACCAGAAAGTTGAGATGAAAGGTCCGCTCGGCAGGATTGGGGAGGAAGGCAAACTCGACCTTCCAGAAGCCGCGTATGGTGAATGCGTCGGCCGGAAGGTGGGCGGTCTTCCTGAGCGCCTGCTCTTTCAAGGTATCGAAGATGTCGATCATTTTGGATTTGCAAGACAGCGGGTGAGCGGCCGGGAACGACCTGCAGCGCGTAGTTTACGGAACCCCGGCTGAATATCTACATCCCGCTGACGTCACGCCTATCTTCGCCGGGATTTCCCAGATGACCATCCACCGAAACGCTTCGGGGCCGATGTCGCCCTAACTGCAGATTCATCCCGATAGATACCGGCTCGTTCGGAGCCGCCATGGATCCGCCTTCGTCGGCCTCAGAGTCTTTGCCGACGGTGGCATTCGGCTCCGAGAAAAGAGCCTGAAAAACTTCTGCCGCCGCTACCGCGGGCTGCTTGCTGGGGTGCGAAGCCTCCGCACGAAGCCCGCGGCCGCGACGGCGAGCGTGAAGAGTTGGGCGGCCCACGCCGGGCACGCCCACAGCGAACCACTTCGGGCCGCCCTGCTGGGCCGCCCCCGCAAGGCGGGTCAAGCGGTCGCCAAGCAGGCGGACCGGGGCGGAAGGAAGGCGGAGGCATAACCGGCTCGTCTCGTGGGCTGCGTGGCGCCAATTGGAACAACAAGGCGTTCAATGTGTCGTCCTCCAACAGCAACTCGAACGACCCGTCGAACGAGAACAACAACATCGGTTTTCGTCTCGCAAGCCCCTGTAGGTTGATATGGGCACGATCTGGCGGGGTCCGGTGAAAGCTCTCCGGGTGCCCCCTCAGCAGTGCCTCGTGTCAGCGACTACTTCGACTCTTCCTGTGCGGCCGAATGTCTACCTCCGGGCGGCAGTCGGTCGGACGAAGCCTGATGGCGCCACCGCGGCCCAACGGGTCGTGGTCTTGACCGGACACGGCTGACTGCGGGCTGCGGCGGCGGTTCTTTTGCAACTCCAAGCAGGACTTCTCTTGGGCCGGTCTTGGCCCACGGCTTCTGCGGAGGAGCCTTGGAAAAACTGGTCCATCCGGGTGCCCAGGTCTCGAAAGCCCGAGCCAGGCTGCCGGAACATGACAGCTATCTCAAACCGTTGCTCGTCCAGCGCGCGAGCCCGCGGCACTTATCCGCGGGGGGCCAAGGGCTCGATTGCCATCGGTGGCGAGCTTGCGCCTGCCGTGGCTTCGTCGCCAGAGGGGGACGGCTTCGTGCCTGCGGCGATGCGGCGGAGTTGCCCGCAGGCGGCGTCGATCCGCGCCCCCTTTCGCCGCCGCACTTGGACATTCACCCCGGCCTCGCGCAAGACATCGAGGAACCGCTCGCGCGATCCCTGCGACGGCTCGCGGTACGGAAGCCCCGCGACCGAGTTGTAGGGGATGATGTTGACCAGCGCCGCCCGGCCGCCGATGAGGCGGACAAGCTCGCGGGCATGGAGCGGGGAATCGTTGACGCCGCCGAGGAGGACATACTCGAACGTCAGCCGCCGCCCCGATGCCTCCCAGTAGCGGTCGGCCGCGTCCATCACCGCGGCCAGCCCGATCGACTTGTTCACCGGCACGAGCTTTGTCCGCAGGTCGTCGTCCGCGGCGTGGAGCGAGACGGCGAGATGGTAGCCGGGGTTTTCATCGACGAGCCGCTCCATCCCTGCAGGGAGCCCGACAGTCGAGATCGTGATCCGGCGCTGCGAGATCCCCATCCCTTCCGAATCTTGGGCGACGGCCAGCGCCGGGAGGAGGCGGTCGAGGTTGGCCAGCGGCTCCCCCATCCCCATCACGACGATGTGGCTGATCCGCTCCGTGGCAGGGAGGAGGCGGGCAAGACGCAGAAGCTGTTCGAGGATCTCGCCGGTAGTGAGATTGCGGACGACGCCGTCGATGCCGCTGGCGCAGAACACGCACCCCATCGCACAGCCGACCTGCGAGCTGATGCAGACCGTGCGCCGCTCGCCGTCGCGGAGCATGACGCATTCGATCCGCTGCCGATCATGGAGCTCGAGCAAGAGCTTCTCGGTGCCGTCCTCCGCCTGGGAATGGGTGGCGATGGTCGTCGTCCAGAGTGTGAACTCAGCCTCGAGCGCCTCGCGAAGGGTCTTGGGGAGGTCGGTCATGTCGGCAAACGACGACGCCCGGCTTCCGTACAGCCAGCGCCGCACCGCCTTCGCCCGCCAGGCGGGCTGGCCGAGTTCGGCGAGGCGCGACAGGAGGGGGGCGCTGGGGTCGAGGAGGTGGTGCTGCATAGGAGGCTGCGGACCGAAGGTCCCCGCCGCTGAGGGGTGGGGGTGGAGGCGTCTGGAGCGGGGATTTTCGGTGGGGAGCGGCCCCGGCGGGCTGCGGAGCGGAGGGCGACCGGGCGGTCCTCTGGTGCCGCCACCGATGACGGGGTAGAGTTCGGTCGGATTCTCCCGGCCCTCCATCATAACTCCCGCCGACGTCCAGGGTTCCGCCATGAACGAACGCCGCTTCGAGGAACGCACCCAGTGGGTCTATGACGACAAGGCTTTCCCGGTGTGGAACGCCTCGTTCGATCGTTCCGTCCGCACCGACATGATCAAGGACGACCTCTGGGCCGGCCGCAGCATCGCCTTGCTTCTGTCGGCCTTGGTGACCATCGGCGTCATCCTTGCCCTCGTGACGGTCTACTTCGTGGCCAACTGGCGCTGAGCCGTGCCGGCCGTTGCTGCACGGTGCCCGTTTGGGCCTCGGTGCACGACGACATCAAAAAACGGGCTGGGAGTGTTTCAAAACCCCTCCCGAGGTTGACCAGCCCTGCCGGTGGGGGGTAGCTTTTCCGCAGAATCTGCCGATCTGTCGGGGGGCTTGGTCAACGTTGGGAATCGGTTGCCATGGCGTCAATCTCCGCTGCGATCGAGGGCCTGCCTGTGGGCATGAGCCGGATGGCAGATGATCCCGCCGCCATCGTGATCGCCGCCCCGGCCAAGCTCAATCTGTCGCTGGCGATCCTCGCGCGGCGGCCCGACGGATTCCACGAGATCGAATCGCTCATGGTGCCGGTGTCGCTCGCCGACCGGCTCGTCGTCCGCGCTCTCGATTCCCCCGGGGTGCGGCTGCGGGTGCGCTTCGGTGGCCGGCTCGCCCAGCCTGCCGGCGCGGTTCTCTGCCGCGATGTGCCGGCGGATGATTCGAATCTCGTCGTTCGCGCGGCGCGGCAGCTCGCCGCAGCGGCTGGGATCGAGCGCGGCCTCGACGTCGAACTCACCAAGGAAGTTCCCTCGGGCGCCGGCCTCGGCGGGGGCTCGAGCGATGCGGCGGCCATCCTCCGGGCCGCGGCCATGGTCTGGGGGCTCGACTGGCCGATGGCCCGTCTCGCAGAGATCGGCGCCGGCATCGGCAGCGATGTCCCATGGTTCTTCGCTGGCAGTCCGGCGATCGCGGCTGGCCGCGGCGAACGGATCGAGACGGTGGCGGGGCTGCCGTCGCTCCATGCGGTCATCGCCTGCCCGGCGGCCGGGCTCTCCACGCCGGCTGTCTACAGCCGCTGCGTTCCTGATCCAACCAGAGCCGGCGAGTCCGCCAAACTCGTCGCGGCGCTGGCCGCCGGAGATCTCCGCGCTGCAGGAGGCCTGATGCACAACGGCCTCGAAGTTGCGGCCCGCTCGCTCTCGCCCGACATCGACCGACTCCTCGCTGCCTTGGGCGCGGCCGGGGCCGTGCAGCCGATGCTCACCGGCAGTGGCAGCGCCTGCTTCGCGATCACCCGCACCGAAAGCGAAGCCCGCGCCATTGCCGCCAGGCTCGATGCGGCCGGGTGGCCCGGAGTGTTTCCGGTGCGCGTCGGCGGCTCGGCGACGGCCTGACAGACGACGATGGTCTGAATGGTTGGATGACGGTGGATGACGGTGTCGAGAGGGGGATCGGTGGGGGGCTGTCCGGGGGGACGGCGGCAAGGGGGATGGTGCATGGACATCACCGAGGTTCGGATCAAGCTCATCGATGATCCGTCCGAGCGGTTGCTGGCGTTCTGTTCGATCACGCTCGCCGGGGCGTTTGTGGTCCGTGACCTGAAGGTCATCGTTGGCCCGTCGGGGCCGTTCCTGGCGATGCCCAGTCGCAAGCTTACGAGCCATTGTCCGGGGTGCGGGTTCAAGAACGCGCTGCGGGCCATGTACTGCAATCAGTGTGGACGGAAGCAGCCCGAGATGCCGGTCCCACGCGACGGCGACGGTCGACCGCGGCTCTATGCCGACATCGCCCACCCCATCAATGCGGTGGCCCGGGAGTCGATCCAGAAGCGCGTGGTGAGCGAGTACGAAGCGGAGCTCATCCGCGCCAAGCAGCCGGGCTACGTCTCCCGGTACGACGAGATCGGCGACGAGGATCACCGCCCGCCGCGGGCCTGAGCAACGCCCCGTGAACTCCCTCCAGGTGGGGCCTCCGCGGACGATCGCCGGAAGATGGATTTTGAGCCTTCGCAGCACCGTGCGACAATTCTGCATCCCTCCCCCGCACGGAGCCCTCGCATGCCTCGCCTCCCGACCTCCGCCGAACTGCTCCTCCTCGTCGCCGTTGCAGCTGCCGGAACTCCTGTCCGAGCGCAGCAGGGTGCCCCGCCGGCCGGGCCGGCCGCGATCCGCCCCACGGAAAATCTCATCGTCGAGGGGATCCCGGAGATCCCGGCTGGCCTAGCCGACGAGGTGCGCCGCTACACCGAGGCGCGGAGCGCGGCCTTCGTCGGCTGGCATCCGACGCGCGTCGAGATGCTCATCGGCACCCGCTTCGGCAATACGGCGCAGATCCACGAGGTGCGGATGCCCGGCGGGGCCCGCCGCCAGCTCACCTTCTTCGCCGAGCCGATCGGGGCTGCCGACTGGGATCCGCGGGAAGGGAAGTTCTTCCTCTTCACCCGTGATACCGGGGGGAATGAGTTCGGCCAGATGTACCGGCTCGATGTCGCCACCGGCGACGTCACGCTCCTCTCCGACGGTGGCCGCTCGCAGAACGGCGGCTGGGTGTGGGACCGGGCCGGCGACCGGATCGCCTTTACGTCGACGCGCCGCAACGGCGCCGACCGCGACATCTGGGTGGTCGATCCCCGCGATCCCGCCACCGACCGGCTCGTCGTCGAGAATGTCGGCGGCGGGTGGAGCGTCCTCGATTGGTCGCCCGACGGCACGCAGCTCTTGGTCGGCGAATCGCTCTCCGTCAACAAGAGCCAGCGCTGGCTTGTCGACGTCGCCAGCGGGGCGAAGACGAGGCTCGACGAGGACGGGCCCGAGGACGTTGCCTGGGGAGGGGGCTCGTTCACGCCGGACGGCAGGGCGATCTGGACGACGACCGACAAGGATTCGGAGTTCGCCCGGCTCGTGAAGTGGACGCCCGCCAGCGGCGGCATCGAGGTAATGGCTGCCGACATCCCCTGGGAAGTGGAGGGATTCGACGTCTCGGAGGATGGGAAGTCGGTCTGCTTCATCACCAATGAAGCCGGGGTGTCGCGGGCCCGCGTCCTCGATACCGCCACCGGGAAGCACCGTCTCGTCGCCGGGCTTCCGGAGGGGGTGATCGCGGGGGGGGAATGGCATGCCGACGGCCGCCATTTGGCGTTCTCGGTCGGGTCGGCCCGTTCCACGTCCGATGTCTACGTGTGGGATGCGGTCGAAGGGGGCCAGGCCATCCGTTGGACGGAGAGCGAGCTTGGCGGGCTCGTGGCCGACACGCTTGTCGAACCGCAGGCGATCGATTGGCAGAGCTTCGACGGCCTGACGATCCGCGGCTTCCTCTACCCCGCCGCCCCCCGATTCACCGGAAGACGGCCGGTGATCATCAACATCCATGGTGGCCCCGAGGGGCAGTCGCGGCCGATCTTCCAGGGGCGCAACAACTTCTTCATGAGCGAGCTTGGCGTGGCTCTTGTGTATCCGAACGTCCGCGGGTCGACGGGCTATGGCAAGACATTCGTGAAGCTCGACAACGCGCTGAAGCGCGAGGATTCGGTCCGCGACATCGGAGCCCTCCTCGACTGGATCGCCACCCGGCCTGATCTCGACCCCGACCGCGTCATGGTCACCGGTGGGAGCTACGGCGGCTTCATGACGCTCGCCTGCGCCACGACCTACGACGAGCGGATCCGCTGCGCCCTGGACGTCGTCGGGATTTCCCACTTCACGACGTTCCTGAAGAACACCGAGAGCTACCGGCGCGACCTGCGCCGCGTGGAGTATGGCGATGAACGGGTGCCCGAGGTGGCCGAGTTCTTCGAGCGGATCGCCCCCCTCAACAACGCCGGGCGGATCACGAAGCCGCTATTTGTCGTCCAGGGTGCCAACGACCCGCGCGTCCCCGCGAGCGAGGCGGAGCAGATGGTGGCGAAGGTCCGCGGGAACGGCGGCCCGGTCTGGTTTCTCAACGCCAAGGACGAAGGGCACGGCTTCCGCAAGAAGCCGAACATGGACTTCCAGTTCTACGCCACGGTGATGTTCGTTCGGCAGCATCTCCTCGGCAGCGGATCGGCCGCTGACGGACGCTGACGAGCCACCGCCGTAGCGACAGCTCACAACTCAGGCGATTCACAACTCGGGCGATCAGCCGCCGCGGACGTGCGCGTGGAAATCGGCGGCCAGACGGGTTGTGATCGGGCCGGGGACGCCAGAGCCGATCTTCCGGCCGTCGATCTCCACGACCGGCACCACCTCGGCGGCCGTGCCGGTGATGAACACCTCCTCGGCGGTGTAGAGATCGTGGCGGGTGAGCGTCGCCTCGCGACAGGGGATGGAGGCGCTGTGAGCCAGATCCATGACGGCGCCGCGCGTGATCCCCTCGAGGATGCCGGCGTCGGGGGGAGGGGTGAGGACGACACCCTTGCGCACGGCGAAGACGTTGTCGGCCGTGCATTCGGCGACCTCGCCTTTGTGATTGAGCATCAAGGCCTCGACGCACCCGGCCTGGAGCCCCTCGAGCTTGGCCATGATGTTGTTGAGGTAGTTGAGCGACTTGATCCGCGGCGAGAGCGTGGCCGGATGGGATCGCTGCGTGGCCGCCGTCACGATCCTCAGGCCCCGTTCGTAGAGCTCGCGGGGATAGAGGCTGATCGTGTCGGCGATCACGATCACCTGCGGATGCGAGGTGCGGTTGGGGTCGAGGCCGAGTGTTCCCGCTCCGCGCGTGATGATGAGGCGGACATAGCCATCGGGGAGTTTATTGGCGGCGAGCGTGTCGTTGACGGCCTTGGCGACCGCCTCCTTCGTCATCGGGACTTCCAGCGCGATCGCCCGGGCGCTGTCCCAGAGTCGGTCGAGGTGCGCTTCCATCCGGAACACCCTGCCAGAGTAGCTCCGCATTCCCTCGAAGACGCCGTCGCCGTAGAGGAGCCCATGATCGAAGACGCTGACCCGCGCCTCCGCCTCGGGGACGAGACGATCGTTCATGAACACGATGCGAGACATGGCTGTCACCTTCGGGAATGACGCCGGCGCGACGAGATGCGTCCGGGGGAGTTTTGATGGGTGGCGGCGGCGCCGGTCAGACGGTGGGACGGTCAGGCATTCTCCACCCGTCCGGCGACCAGTCGCACGATCCGGTCGGCCCGCCTCGCGATCGACTGGTCATGCGTGACGAGCACTATAGAAAGGCCATCGGTGTGGTTCAACTCGCAGAGCGTGTCGAGGATTCCAGCCCCACTCGCCTCGTCGAGGTTGCCGGTCGGCTCGTCGGCGAGGAGCAGGCGCGGCTGGCCGACGAGCGCCCGGGCGATCGCCACCCGCTGCATCTCCCCCCCCGACAGCTGTCGGGGCTTATGGTGGAGGCGTCCGCTGAGGCCGAAGCGGTCGAGAAGAGCCTCCGCCTGCCGGCGGGCCTCCCCCTTGTGGCGAAACCACTCGGCGATCGAGAAGCGGACGAGGAGGGGCGCAAGCACGTTCTCGAGCGCTGACAGCTCCGGGAGGAGGTGGTAGGCCTGGAAGACCATGCCGATGTCGGTGTTGCGGAGCCGGTCGCGGCGGGAGCTGGGGAGGTTGTCGATCCGGTTGCCGGCGAGATGCACTTCCCCGGAGTCAGGGGCATCGAGGAGCCCCATGAGGTGGAGGAGCGTGCTCTTGCCCGATCCGCTCTGGCCGATCACCGAGACAAATCCCGCCGGCGCGACCTCGAAGTCGACGCCGCGCAGCACCTCGAGCATCCCGCCGCCGGAGCGGTAGGCCTTGCGCACGCCGCGGACCTGGAGGAGCGGGGCCCCCGACCGATCGCCGTCACGGTTGGTGTCAATCATGGCGCAGCGCCTCCACGGGATGGAGCCGTGCGGCCCGCAGGGCCGGCAGCACGCTGGCCGCCACCGCGATCCCCACCGCACCAGCGATGATCCAGGCCACCGTCCACGCGTCGACGATCGTGGGGATGCGGAAGAAGTAGTAAATCGAGGGATCGAAGACCCGTTCCCCCGTGCACCATTCGACGAGCACGCGGATGCGGTTGATGTTCCAGGTGATCCCGAGGCCGAGAGCGAGCCCGGCGCCGGCGCCGACCAGCCCGAGGAACAAGCCGTAGCCGAGGAAGATCCCTGCTATGCCTGAAGAGCTGGCGCCGAGCGATTTGAGGATCCCGATGTCGCGGGTCTTCTCGACGACGATCATGAAGAAGATGGCGAGGATCCCGAAGCCGGCGACGGCGACGATCATGAACAGGAGGATGTTGAGGACAGCCATCTCCATGTCGACGGCGGAGAGGAGCGGGCCCTGTTTGTCCTTCCAGCTCGAGACCGCATACATGTCGGCGGGAAAGGCTTGCCTGAGGCGGTCGCGGACGGTCTCGAGGTCGGCGCCGGGGCGGAGCTTGATCTGGATCGAGTTGACGCTCGCCAGCCCGGTCTCTGGGTCGATCATCCCCCGCGCCTTCTCAAGTTGCTCGATCGGCACGAAGACGAAGTTCGAGTCGTACTCGCTCATCTTGCTCTCGTAGAAATCGACGATCGTGTAGGTGTCGGTGACGGCCTTCGGGGGCGTGCCGGCGGTCGGGAAGGTGATCTTCACGTCGTCGCCCGGGAGGACGAGGAAGCGGTCGATGCCGGCGGAATCGCGAAAGCTCGCCAGCCCGATGCCGGGAACGATCCCGGTGAACTGCTCCCGCGAGGGATCGAACACGCGCCCCTGCTCCTCCGGCTTGGCGGCCCGGAAGGGATCGAGCGGGGCGTTGGGAGGATGGGCCTCGGCGGTCGGCGGGAGCTCGCCGGGAGGGGCCGCGGCCGTGGCGACTGCCGGCGACGTCGCGGCGAGGACCGCATCGACCTGATGATCGACCGGGCGCACCGGGCCGCCGG
>CAJAYZ010000137.1 GCA_903949225.1 uncultured Planctomycetaceae bacterium | reverse complement strand
TCGAATGCGCGATCGCGTCGGCCATGATTGACATCGCCTGCCGCGTGAAGCCCTGCCTGGTGACGCTCGTGCCGGAACAGCGCGAGGAGATCACGACCGAGGGGGGCCTCGACGTCTCTGCCCACCGGGCCGCCACGACCGAGGCGGTGCGCCGGCTCCACGACGCTGGGATTGCCGTCTCCCTGTTCATCGATCCCTCCCCGCGGCAGATCGACATCGCCGTCGCCCTCGGCGTGGCGGCCGTCGAGCTCCACACCGGCGCCTACGCCAATGCCACCACCGCGGCCGAGCAGCGCGCGACCCTCGCCGAGCTCGCCCTCGGCGGCGCCCACGCCCGTGCCGCCGGCCTCACGCTCAACGCCGGCCACGGGCTCACCTACCGCAACGTCGTTCCGGTGGCCAGGATCGACGGGATGCACGAGCTCAACATCGGCCACTCGATCGTCGCCCGGGCTGTGCTCGTCGGCTTCAGCCAGGCTGTTCGGGAAATGAAGGCCCTCATCGCCCCCTTCCCCTCTGCCTGACAGCGCGGCGGCCCCAGGCGCCGCCCGCAATCTCGACCGATCCCTCCCATCTTTCGGGGGAAGGAGCCGTTCCCGGGGGAAACCGGCACGAAATCGACCGGCCAGCTGCCGTCGGGGTTTCCGGTCGGCCCCGATTCTGGTCTGCTCTCGGCCGAGCAGGGGCATCCGCGATGCAGGGGAAGGCTTGGAAAACCAGGCCTCCCCGCCCACCTGCCAGGCCCCCGTTCGATGGAGCGCTCCATGCCGCCGGTGACAACCGCCCGTCCTGCCCCCCTCAACTCCGCCCGGAGCCATGACGAGGGGCGCGACGACCCGGCCCGCGACCAGGGGGCGCCGCAATGGGTCAGCGAGGTGCGTCACGCCCTGCGGACGGCGACCGACGATCCGTTCCGGGTGAAGCCGTGGCGGTACTGGGCCGACTTCCTCCTCTCGATCGTCTGCGCCTATGCGGCGGCGACGGTCTATCTGATGGCGCCGCTCGGCTCATGGCCGCAGCTGGTCGCCTTCCCGATCGCTGCCTTCTGGCTCTACCGGCTCGGCTCGCTCGTCCACGAGGTCTGCCACCTCGGCGCCCACGAGATGCGCAGCTTCAAGGTGGCCTGGAACGTCCTCGTCGGCACCTTCACCCTCACCCCGTCGCCGTTCTTCACGCGGCAGCACCGCGACCACCACAGCATGAAGGTGTACGGGACCCCTGAAGACCCCGAATACGTCGCCAATGTCATGGAAGGGGGCAACCTGCGAAGCTTCCTCGGCTATGCGGCCTTCATGCTCGTCTTCCCGCTGCTTGTCTTCCTCCGCTTCCTCCTCGCCCCCCTCTCCTTCCTCCACCCGCGGCTCCGCGAGCTCGTCCTCGAGCGTGGCAGCTCCCTGACGCTCAACACCCGCTACCGCCGCAAGCTCACCCCCTTCGATCGACGCGCGATCTTCGGGGTCGAGGTGCTCTGCTTTCTCCGGGCCGCGGCGATTCCGGCGACGATCGCCCTCGGCTTCGCCCCGATGAGCCGGATCCCGCTCCTCTACGCGCTCGCTCTGGCGACGTTCTTCATGAACCAGATGCGGCAGCTGGCCGATCATCACTTCGAGGGAGACGGGACGCCGGTCACCGTTGAGGACCACATCCTCGACTCCTGCAACTTCACCGGGAAGGATCCGCTCACGCTCCTCTTCTTCCCGTTCGCGATCCGCTTCCACGCCCTCCACCACCTCTTCCCCTCGCTCCCCTACCACAACCTCGAAGCCGCGCATCTCCATCTCGCGCGCACGCTTCCCCCCGACAATCCCTACCTGGGGCTCGACCAGCCGGGCTGGTGGTCGGTGGCGAAGCGGACGGTGTGGGGCCCGGCGCCGGTCACGACCGGCTAGCGGGCGGAAGCGGAAACTTTAGCGCGTGTGACTGCGCCGCCGCGCGGCCCACCACTCCCAGGCTAGCGGCAGCACCGAGACGAGGACGATCCCGATCACGACCAACTCGAAGTGCTTCTTGACCGCCTCGATGTTGCCGAAGAAGTAGCCGGCCACCGTGCAGAGCCCGACCCAGAGAAGGCCGCCGACGACGTTGAACCAGAGGAACGTCGGGTAGTGCATCTTCCCGACCCCGGCAACGAACGGGGCGAACGTCCGCACGATCGGCACGAACCGCGCCAGGACGATCGTCTTCCCGCCATGGCGGTCGTAGAAGGCCTGCGTCTTCTCCAGATGCTCGTGCTTGAGAAACCAGGTGTTGAGCGAGAAGGCCCGGGGACCGATCCACCGGCCGAGGAAATAATTGATCGTGTCGCCGAGGATCGCGGCGATCGAGAGGAGGACCAGGAGCGGCACGAGCCCGAGGTCGTCGGGATAGAGCGCCGCCATGGCGCCGGCGGCGAAGAGGAGCGAGTCGCCCGGGAGAAAGGGCATGACGACAAGCCCAGTCTCGCAGAGGATGATCGCGAACAGGAGGACGTAGGTCCACGGCCCCCAGGCTTCGAGGAGGGCGTGGAGGTGGTCGTCGACGTGGAGGAAGACGTCGAGGATCGACTTGATCGCGTCCATTCGCGTTGGTTCTCAAGCTACGGGTATGACCGTCCGTCAGCCGGGGCCAGGCTTCTTTTTCTTCCAGGTCTTCTTTTTGGGGAAGGGCTTCTTCCCCCACGGCGCGCGCGGCGGGCCATCCCCACCGCCCGCCACGGGGCCGAACTTTCGCACCGGCTTCCCCGGCGGGCGGGGGCCATCGTCGCCACCGGCGTATCCACCGGCAGGCGGGCCATCGCCACCACGTGGCGGATAGGGGCCGCCAGGGCCCGGCTTCTTGCCGTAGGGCTTCGCAAACGGCCGCTTGCCACCGGGGCCGTTGCCGCCGGGGCCGTTGCCAAAAGGCCGCCCCGGCGGGGGGCGGTGCGACGGGGCGTCGAGCGACTCCTCGCGGTCGTCAGCCGGAGGCGGCACCGGCGCGTAGCAGGCGACGATCGCGGCGGCAATCGCCTCGGGGGCGTGCCCTTCCTTGACGAGTTGATCGACAACAGGCGACGACGGCGGCCCGCCCACCGCAGCCAGCGCCTCGCGGACCCGATCGATGACCACGGCCGTCCGCTTGGCAGCGACGTCCCGGACCGATGGCACCGGCTCGCGGCGGATGCGGATCCCGAGGGACCGCTCGATCTGCCCGAGCCGGAATCCGGCGCCTCCGGAGACGAGCGTCACGGCCATGCCGTTGCGCCCGGCGCGGCCCGTCCGCCCGATGCGATGGAGATAATCCTCGGCATCGATGGGGAGGTCGTAGTTGACGACAAGGGCGAGGTCGTGGACGTCGATCCCGCGGGCGGCGACGTCGGTGGCCACGAGCCAGCGGAAGGCCCCACGCTTGAAGCCGTCCATGACCCGCGTCCGCTGCGGCTGGGCCATGCCACCGTGGAGCCGCTCGGCGGCACAGCCCCGGTCGAGCAGCCAGTCGGCGAGTTCGTCGACCATCCGCTGCGTGTTGCAAAACACGAGGCCGCTGCGCGGATCGTGGAAATCGATAAGGCGGCCGAGCGCGGCCGACTTGGCGTGATGGCGGACTTCGTGGAACACCTGATCGACCGCCGGCGGGCCAGCGTCACGGGCCCGGTCGACGCGGATCTCGCGGGGGGAGCGGGCATGATGCTCGACGAGGCCACGAATCGCCGGCGGGAAAGTGGCGGAGAAGAACACCGTCTGGCGGTCGGGCGACGCGGCGGCGAGGAGCTTTTCGAGATCCTCGCTGAAGCCCATGTCGAGCATCCGATCGGCCTCGTCGAGGACGAGGACCTTGACTCCGGAGAGATCGAGACTGCCGCGACCGAGGAGATCGACGAGCCTCCCTGGCGTGCCGACGACGACCTGCGCCCCCCGTCCCAGATCGGCGAACTGTCGATCGTAGGAGGCCCCACCGTAGACCGTCACGGTGCGAATCCCCTTCTTGAAGGAGGCGAGTTTCTCCGCCTCCGCTGCGACCTGAGTCGCCAGCTCGCGCGTGGGAACGAGGATCAGCACCTGCGTCTTCTTCGAGGCGGGATCGACCCGCTCGATCGCCGGGATGCAGAACGCCGCCGTCTTCCCGGAGCCGGTCTGCGACTGACCGACAATGTCAGAGCCGCTGAGGAGCGCGGGGATGGCGCGGGCCTGGATCTGGGAAGGGACGAGCCAGCCGAGCTTCTCGACCGCGCGGACAAGTTCTGGAGAAATGCCGAGCGACGCGAACGTCACGGCCGAAGCGCCGTCCGCGGCATCCGCGGCGACGGGGGGATCGATGGTCAAGAGGCGGGCCGTTCGTTGATGGGCAAAGCCGTGGTCGGCGGGCGGGGCCGTGGTCGGTGTGATTGCAGGCGGGACAGAGAGTGTAACAGCGATCGCCCCGCTTCGCTCAGCCGGCTGCGTGAAGGATCATCAGGCCGATTCCCAGAAACGCACTCACCCCGAGCGCTGACACGAGCGCCCCCGAAAAGGAACGCCGCCAGGGATGGGCCATGGCCATCATCAGGGGGACGACGCGGAGAAGAAGATGATCCCCCGTCCAGCCGACCGGCTTGACCAGCCCGAGGATGAATCCGGCGAGGGTTTGGGGGCTTGCGCCACTGAGCCCCACGAGGGCTGCGAAGCCAAGGATCGCCATCGCGACGACTCCCGCCGCCCCCCACGCCGACCCCAGAACCCGATCGACTCCCAGGCCGACTCCCGCCAGGAAGGGCACCGCCAGCGCCAAGCCCGCGATCTCGGCGGGGCGGTTCCAGAGCCCAGCGAGGATCCAGGCCCAGGCCGCTAGGGCCACTCCCAGCATCGCCACATCGGGGAGGCCCCAGGGCCTGCCGACGGACGGGGAGAAGCGTTCAGGATCGGGCGGGGGAACGACCGTCGGCACGCTCGGGGCCCCGCGGGGTGGGTGGTGAAAGCCCGGAGCTTACCAGCCGGCAGGCTTGCGGGGCTGCCTGTTTGCGTGGCAGCGATTGCCCTTCGGTGGGCAGTTGGGAAACGGGCCTTCAAGCCTGCCGGAGAGTATTCTGCGAGAATCTTCGCTGCGCCCTTCGGGCAACATTCCGTAGCCCCTGGCGCGGGGTTTGCAGGAATGTCGATTCGGGGTGTAAGCGTCGCTCCGGCCGGCGGTGGCGTCGGCCTCTCTCGTGCGCTCCCCCCTGGCCTGTCCGTCCCTCTCAGCTCCTTTCCCCTTCCCGGAATCAGCCCGTGCCTGACGATGCCCTTCTCCTCCGCGATGTGCGGCTGCTCGATTCGCTTCTCGGACAGGTGATCGTTGAACAGGCGGGGGAGGATGTCGCCCGGCTCGTGGAGTGGATCCGGACGCTCGCTCACGACCGACGGGCCGGCAAGCAGGGGGCCGAGGCGGCGCTGGCCGAATGCATCGAGGGGCTCGACGTCGTCAAGGCCCGACTCGTCGCCGAGGCGTTCTCGATCTATTTCGATCTCGCCAACATCGCCGAGGATCGGCAGCGTGTCCGCGTGCTCCGCGAGCGGGAGCGCGACCGCCATCCGGAAGCGCCGGCCGAATCCCCGGCTGCGGCGATCGGCGAACTGAAGTCGCTCGGATTCCGC
>CAJAYZ010000136.1 GCA_903949225.1 uncultured Planctomycetaceae bacterium | reverse complement strand
TCGAACCGCCCCGAGAACGGCCTGCGATGGATTCGCCGGTCGGCTCCGTCGATACTTGTCCGGTTCCTTCGAGCCCCCCTGCCCTGCACCGCGCCTCCACCCTGCCGCATGAACGCCAATTCCATCCGCTTTGCCGACCGGTGGCTCGGGCTCCCCGCCTGCGCGGTGCTGACGCTCTTCCGCAAGCTCTTCGATTGGCGGAAGCCAACCGGGCCGGTGAAGCGAATCCTGTTTCTCAAGCTCGTCGAACAGGGTGCCACCGTCCTCGCCTACCCGGCCCTCCGGGCGGCCGTCGAGAAGGTTGGCCGCGAGAACGTCTTCTTCATGGTCTTGGCCGAGAATCGGCCGATCCTCGATCTCCTCGACGTCATCCCCCCGGAGAACGTCGTGGTGGTGCCCACCGGTGGGATCGTGCAGACACTCCGCGGGATGCTCGGGGCGATCGGAAGGATCCGCGCGGCCGGGATCGATGCCGTCATCGACTACGAACTGTTCTCGCGGGCCTCGGCCGTGTTGGCTTATGTCAGCGGTGCCGCCCGGCGGATCGGGTATCACAGCTACCACGGCGACGGCCCGTGGCGCGGCGACCTCATGACCCACCGTCTCGTCTGCAATCCCCATCTCCACATGCAGACGGTGATGTCGTTGATGGTCGAGGCCGTGGGGCAGGATCCGCGCGACCTGCCCGCCCTCGACATCGATGTCCGCACGCTCGACGCCGAGTTGAAGCGATTCCAGCCGACGTCCATCGAAACCGACGAGGTCCGCGGCATCATCTTGAAGGCCTCGGGCGCTTCCGAAAGCGGGCCTCTCGCCCTCCTCAATGCCAACGCCAGCGACCTGTTGCCGCTGCGCAAGTGGGACAGCCATCGCTACGTCGATCTTGCCCGCCGGCTTCTCCAGACGAATCCCGACCTGCGGATAGCCTTTACCGGGGCGCCGTCGGAGGCCGCAGCGGCCAAGGCGCTCGTGAGGAAGGTGGAGGATCCACGCTGCTTCTCGCTCGCTGGCCAGACGACGATGCGGCAGTTGATCGTGCTCTACACGCTTGCTGATCTTCTCGTCACCAACGACAGTGGCCCTGCCCACTTCGCCTCGCTCACCGGGATCGACGTGATCACGCTCTTCGGTCCCGAGACGCCAGCAGTGTTCGGCGTGCGCGGGCCTTTAAGCCACATCCTTCACGCCGGGCTCCCCTGCTCTCCCTGCGTGAACGCGGCCAACAACCGGCTTTCGGCCTGCCGCAACAACCTCTGCATGCAGGCGATCACGGTCGACCGGGTCGAAGCAACGGCCCGGCGAGTGCTGGCGGAGCGGGAGAGGCGACTCGCCAAGGCGGTTTGATCGGTGATCCGACGGGGAGACTCCCCCGCGCCACGGCTACGAGATCGCACTCCAGTAGGCGGCAATCCCTTCCTCGAGCGAGAGGAACGGTTGCGTCCATCCCGCCTTCCGCAGCCGGGTGATGTCGGCGCAGGTGTACGCCTGATACTGGCCGCGGAGGTCGTCCGGAAAGGGGATCGTGACTGGCGCCGGGCTGCCGGTCACCGCCGACACGATCCGCCCCATGTCTCCGAAGGACCGGGGCGTGCTGGTGCCAACGTTGAACACACCGGACTGGCCGCGACCGGCGAGCGCCGCGTCGAGAAAAAAGAGGTTTATGTCGGCCACGTCGGCGACGGCAATGAAGTCGCGGAGGAAGCCATCGCTCCCCTCGAAGAGCCGCGGCGCCTCGCCGCGCTTGACCGCCCCGAAGCAGTGCCAGGCGACACTCGCCATCCGCCCCTTGTGCCCCTCGCCGGGGCCGTAAACATTGAAATAGCGGAGGCCGACGACGGGAACGGTGGCGCTGCGGCCGGTGCGGTGGAGATGCTGGTCGAACGCCCATTTCGAAAACGCGTACGGTGTCCGGGCGTCCTCGCAGGCAGGCTCCTCGCGGAAGCCGTTGCGGCCGTCGCCGTAGACGGCGGCTGAACTGGCGTAGAGAAAAGGGCAGCGATGGGCCTCGGCGAGGGCGAGCAGCTTTTTTGAATAGGTGTAGTTGAGCCGCATCACCCCCCGGCCGTCCCGCGCGGTCGTGTCGACGCAGGCCCCCTGATGGAGGATGGCGGTGAGGGGGGGAAGGGAATCGAGCGAAGCGAGGAGCTCGTCACCATCGAGATAATCAGCGAACGACTTCCCCGTGAGGTTAGCGCACTTCGATCCGTCGGTGAGGTCGTCGACGGCGAGCACGTCGGTGTGGCCGCGGGCATTGAGGGCCGCGAGAATATTAGAGCCGATGAAACCGGCGGCTCCGGTGAGAAGGATCATGGCGTAGCCTTCCGTGAGGCGAGAATCGAATCGACGATGTTCGTCGTGGAGACGTTCGCCACGAACAGCGGGGTCACCACCCGGCCGCCGCGGGCCAAGACGAGGTCGCCCCCCACGACGTCGGCAACCTTGTAGTCGGCCCCCTTGATGAGCACGTCCGGCTCGAGGGCCCGGATGAGCTCCAGCGGCGTGTCGCCAGCGAACTCGCACACCCAGGCCACGCTCGACAGGGCTGCGAGCACCGCCTGCCGGGCCGCGGAGGGGACGTAGGGCCTCGGCGCCCCCTTCAACCGGGTCACCGAAGCGTCGGAGTTGACGCCGACCACGAGGAGATCGCATTCCCGCGCCGCGGCTTCGAGGAGCGCGACATGGCCGTGATGAAGGATGTCGAAACAGCCGTTGGTGAATCCGATCTTCTTTCCCTCCCCCCGCGCCTGCCGGACGGCGATTTGGAGCGTTTCGAGGCCGAGGACTTTTCCCTGGTCAATCGTCGACTGGGCGTCGATGGCGGCGACGACCTCGCTGCGCGAGATTCGCGCGGCACCGATCCGCGACACCTGGATCCCGGCGGCGGCATTGGCGAGCACGCAGGCGTCCTCGAGCGGCATTCCCTCGGCGAGGGCGACAGCGAGCATGGCCACGGCCGTGTCGCCGGCGCCAGTGACGTCGAAGACCCCCTTCGCCTGGGTCGGGATCACGGCGACCCGTCCGTCGGAGACGACGACCATCCCCTGCTCGCCGAGCGTGACGACGACCGCCGCAATTGAGAACCGGGCGCGGATCGATTCTGCCGCGCGGATGGCGTCGTCGCTGTCGCGGATCGGAAATCCGCAGACGGCCATCGCCTCGCTCCGGTTCGGCGTGATCACCGAGGCGTTGCCATAGCGACTGAAGTCGGCCCCCTTGGGATCGACGATCGTGGGGATCCCGGCCCGTGCCGCGCCCTCGATGACCGCCCTGCAGACGGCCGTGTCGCAGACCCCTTTGGCGTAGTCGGAGAGAATCGCGACCCGGGCCTCGGGGAGGTGGGCGGCCACGCGCTCGAGGATCGCGTCCCGAGTTGCCGCGTCGTTGAGCAGCGATTCCTCGTCAAAGCGGGCGATTTGGGAGTGTCCGGCGAGCAGGCGCGTCTTCGTGGTCGTCGGGATAGAGGGGGTGTCGACGACCGTGTTGGTGTCGACGTCGGCTTCCCCCAAGACCTTTCGGAGCAGGTCGGCGGCAGGATCACGCCCCACCGCGCCGATGAGGATGGCACTTCCGCCCATCGCGTTGACGTTTGCCGCCACATTTCCAGCACCTCCAGCGCGCTCGAACGTCCGGCGGACATGGAGCACAGGCACGGGGGCCTCGGGGGAGATCCGCTCCACCGGACCATCCAGATAGCGATCGAGCATCAGGTCGCCGACGATCAGGACCGGAAGGCCTTGGAAGGGCGCGGGGCGGAGGGAACGCTTGGGGTTCACGAGTGCCTCTCGAGGGCCAATTCGATCTTTCCCGGCCGACCTCGACCTGGCCGGCGCCGTGAACTGATCGCGTCGGCTGGTCGTCTTGAAGGCCCTTCGCGGACGGGGCAACAGGGGCGGGATCGGCCTTGAATCGTGCGGCGATCATACCGCAAACCGCGGCAGGAGGTTTCGCCCCCATCCCCGGCGGGCTCGAGCACCCAGCAACCGCCGAAAGTTCCGGCGTTCGTGATGCTCTCGGCCGTATGCCCCCGATCGACAGCCCCGGCTGAAGAGTCCCGGACCGTCGTGGCCGTCACGCCGGAGAGATCCGTTCCGCGGCGGCATCATCGTCGTTGCTGGAACGCTGACGGTCCTTGACCGACGGCCGCGGAGCGACAAGCTCGTGGCGGACCCGGTTGGCCGGCTGGAGCGCTTTGGCATCGAGGGAGATCGGCGCGATCGCCACGCTTCCGGCGGACGCGGGCGACACCGACGTCCTCCCGATCGCAGGCGCTGCGTCGTCCGTCCGCGTCTCGCCGCGCCGCGGAGGCGTGGTGGAAGGACGCGCCGCAGTCGTGGCGATTGAGGCCGCGGCCGCGAACATGCCGGCCGTGGTCGCCACTTCAGCCGCGGGACGCGTGGCCTCGACGGGCGTCGAGGGGGCGATCGCCTCGCTGACGGGGGCTCCGGGCACCATCGGATCGGCGATTCCCTGGGGATTCCCGTTCCCGGTCACGAGCGGGAAGAACGTGCTCGGCTCTTGGATACCGGTCAGTCGCGTCGTGGCGGTGTCGTACTGGTAGACCCGATCGGTGCTCGCGTCGACCGTCCAGATGTGGCTGACGTTCGTCGGGTCGATCGTGATCCCTGTCGGGCTCGGATTGGTCGTCGAAAGCGTCCAACTCCCCTGGAGCACACCGGCGACGCTGTACTTGAAGACCCGGTCGGTGGCGATCGTGTCGTTCACGACCCACACGCTCGTTCCGTCGGTCACCAGATCCTTCGGATCGCGATTGGCGGCGTTGAGCACGAAGCTCGACGTCGGCGCCACGCGCCCGGTTCGCAGAAGGGCCCCGCCGGTGAACTTGTAGACCCGGTCCCCCGACGGATCGACGACCCACAGGTCGTTGCCCCACACCGTCACCCCCTCCGGCCTTCCCGCCCCTCGCGGCGTCCATTGCCCGAGGAGCGTACCGGTGTTGGTGTAGACGAAAACGTTTCCGCCCGAGTCGACGACCCACTGCGTCGTGCCGGCGGCATTCGACGCGATCCCGAGGGCACCGCGTCCGCTGAGGACGTTGCTGCCGAGCGTCGATCCGGTGGTGGAATACTTGTACGTCGTGCCGTTGGTGCCGTCGGCGACGTAGAACTTCGCCGGGGGAGCCGTCACGCTGAACGTCACGGCGATCGGGGCCGACAGGAGCAGCCCGTCGGATGACTGGTAGGTGAAGCTGTCGCTGCCGACGTAGCCGACGTTCGGGGTGTAGGTGAACGAGCCATCCGCATTGAGCACCAGTTGGCCGTTGACCGGAGCGGTTACGAGGACTACCGAGAGCGGGTTGGCATCGACGTCACGGTCGTTGATGAGGACGCCAGGCGCCGCGACGGAAAGCGCCCTGTCCTGGGAAACGGCGTAGGTGTCGGCGGTCGCCGTCGGAGCATCGTTGAGCGGGTTGACGGTGAGCGTCACGATCACCGTGTTCGAGTCGCGACCATTCCCGTCACTGACGCGGTAGGCGAAGCTGTCGGGGCCGCTGTCATTGAGCGCTGGCACATAGCTGAACGACCCGTTGGCGTTTGCCACGACCGTCCCGCGGAGTGGCCTGTCGACGAGAACGACCGTGAGCCGATCCCCGTCGATGTCGATGTCGTTGGCGAGCAAGCCCGGAGCGGTGACGATGAGGGGGGTGTCTTCGTCCGTGGCGTAGGCCTCTCCGGTCGCCACGGGGACGTCGTTAGTGGGGGTGACGACGATCGTCACCGTTGCCGGCGCGGAAAGCAGCACACCGTCGCTCGCGGAGTAGGTGAAGCTGTCGGGGCCGTTGTAGTCAGGCGCGGGGGTGTAGACGAACGTGCCGTTGGCCGCGAGCGCGACGACGCCATGAGCGGGAGCCGCCACGAGGACCGCCGTCAGCGGCGCTCCTTCGGGGTCGACGTCGTTGACAAGCACGGTGTCGAACAGTGAATCGAGGACGGCATCCTCGGCGACGGTGAACGCATCGCCGAGGGCCACCGGAGGCTCATCGACGGCTGCCACGAGAATCGACACCGTCGCCAGATTGGAGTCGGTAAAGCCGTCGCTCACGAGGTAGGTGAAGGCGTCGGGGCCGAAGTAATTCGCCGCCGGCGTGTAGCGGAAGGCACCGGAGGGATCGAGTACGAGCGTCCCGTGGGCGGGGGCGGTCACGACCACCGCCGTGAGCGGATCGAGATCGCCGTCGGAATCGTTCCCGGTGATCCCGGGAGCGACGACAACGAGGTCGGTGTCCTCGTTGATGTCGTAGGCGTCATCGACGGCCACCGGGACGGCGTTGAGATGTGGCAGCGAGACGGTGATCGTCGCGACGTTCGAATCGAGGAAGCCGTCGCTGACGACATACCGGAAGCTGTCGGTGCCCCGAAACCCGACACCCGGCACGTAGTTGAACGATCCATCCGCGAGGAATGTCACGTTCCCGCGGAGAGGGCCGTCGACGATCCTGGCACTGATCGGGTCACCGTCGACGTCGATGTCGTTGGCGATGGCACCGGGAGCGGCAATCGACAGGAGGGCCCCGTCGAGGCCGGAGAACGTGTCGTCAGCGGCTGTCGGCGCGTCATTGACCGGGGCGATCGTGATCAGGAAGGTGTGAAGATCGCTCGTGTCCGCCCCCAGCAGACCCGTGCCGCCGTTGTCCCGCGCCTGCACCGTCACCGTCGCAGTTCCGTGGG
>CAJAYZ010000135.1 GCA_903949225.1 uncultured Planctomycetaceae bacterium | reverse complement strand
GTTTGTCATGGCATGGAAGGCGGGGAAAAGGATGTCGCCCAGGGCCACCGGCGGCCCCGGGTGGAGATGGCTACAGGCACTTGAGAAACTCGAGCAGGTCGAGACGCTCCTCTTCCGAAAGGCCATCGCCAAAGGTGTGGCCGGTGTTGAGCATGCCGGTGTAGAGCTCCGGCTTCGTGGCATCGACCTTGACGTTCTTCACGCCAGCGAGCGACTGGCGGAGCGCCTCCCAATCCTCCGCCGACCGCCAGTCAGGATCGAAGACGCGGATGTAGGGATCATGGGCCATGAGCTCGAGCACTTCGTCGTGGCTCTTCGCCGACTGATCGACGTACTTCCAGCCGATCTTCTCCTGATCGTAGTTCCGCGGATCGGTGCTGCTCGGGCGCATCGAATACTTCCGCGGCCTGGACGACGAATTGAGGAGGTCGTAGACGGTTGGCACGGAGGCATTGTGGAGATAGGGCCCCCGCGCCCAGATCCCCACCAGCGGCGGCGCCACGTACTGGTGCGTCACCTCGACCGACCCGCTGAGAAACTTCTTCTTCTCCTCGACATCGAGGTCCCACAACCCGAGGATCCGCAGCGGGTCGGTGCCGAGCTCGTCCTGGTCGACGAGGCGACCGGGATAGTCGACGAGCTCAAAGGCCTTCGGTCCTGTCTTGCGGAACTCGCCGTGACAGCGACTGCAGGTGTTGGCATAGATCGCCTGGCCACTGTCGGCCCGGGCCTCGGTGACATCGGCGATGAAGGGGTAGCGGGGGGTCTTGAGCGAACCGAAGTAGGCCGGCACGCATTGCTTGAATGTCTCTCGGGCTTCAGCGAAATCGGCCCCCAGATGGTCGCGGCTGATCGCCATCGCGTAGGTGACATCGGCGACGTTGCCTGAGAAGCCGCCGTCGACATAGAGCCCCTGCCCTTCCGTGCCGTTGGTCTTGTAGCGGTAGTTCGTCCAGGGCTGGGGCTTGAGGAACGGGATCAGTGGCACCTTCGCCTCGAGCTTCTTCGTGTAGCTGCTGCCATGGTCGGCCATGAAGAACTTCTCGTACCGCAGAACGCTCGGCTTGACGCCGTCGGGACGGAGCACGGGGACGAGGATCCCGAAGAAGTCGGCGGAATCGGCAAAGAACCGGGGGAGATTCTTGGCGAAGAGGAAGCCACGGCTCGTGCCGCCGGTCGTGGCGACGTTTTGGTGAAAGCGCTCGAAGTCGAGGAAGGCGTTGGGGATCCCCTCGGCAAACTTCGGCTGCGGGTTGTGGGGATCGGGGTTGGTGAACAGCACCGTCGAATGACAGAGCCGGCAGTTGGAAGACATCCCTGGTGCCGTGGACCCCACCACCGTCGCCTCCGTCCGCACGAGCCCGAGCGCCACCGTAAACTCCTGGCCGAAGTCGGGGGTGGTGGGATGGAGTCCGTAGCGGAGATCCATCTCTGCCCACCACGCCTTGCTGAACTCGCGCAAGGCCTCCATCCGCGCCCGCTCGGCCGGATCGTCCGCCTCCTCCGCCCACGACTCGTTGAGCGTCTCCAGGCCGTCGTAGTTCCACATCGGACGGGCAGAGCGGAAGCGGGAATCGATCTCGAGTTTGCCGGCGGCCGCGAGCTCCCCCGCGGTGATCAGCGTCTCCTCCTCCTCCTGCATCTGCTCAAGCGCCGTCTCGCTGCCCTCTCGCAGGTGGACCGGAAGACGGACGCCGGGATTCTTCCGCAGCGAGGCGGCCGCCTCCGCGGAAAGCTCCCGCAGGCCGAGGAGATAGAGCGTGCCGTCGTGGCGAGCAAGCGCCGCCGCCGCCGCATCAGACAGCGACGTGACACCACGGAGACCGAGCGCGCCTCGCTGCGCCGACAGGGCCGCCGCGACGTCGTCGTCGAGCGCAGTCAGCCCGTCGAGGCGGAGGAATGTGCCATGCTCGGCAAGCGATCCGGCAGCCTGGGCGCTGATCGACGAGACGGCATTGAGGCACAACACCCCTTGGTGACGCCCGAGTGAGGCAGCCGCCGACTCCGAGAGCGACTCGAGCCCCTGGAGGCCGAGATACCCCTCGTGCTTGGCGAGGAGCTCCGCCTGCCGGTCGGAGAGCGCCTTCACCCCGCCGAGCCGCAGATAGCCACGAAATCCCCCCATCCGCCCGGCGAGGTCGTCGGTGAGGCTCGTCAGCCCGTCGAGCTCCAGCGACCGGGGCCCGGTGAGCAGCTCGCCGGCAATGTCTGAGGGGATCTCGGTGAGACCATTGAGGGAGAGGCAGGCATCGGGGCGGGTGAGGGCGGCAGCGACCTCGACGGACAGCGACGTGAGCCCATTGAGCTCGATCTCCTTGCCGGAGTCGCCGAGCACTTCGGCCACCTCGGGGCTGACGTCACGGAGGTGATTGAGCTCAATGTCGCCATCCACCGCGAGCAGCTCGCGGGCCTGTTCGATCGTGAACCCAGCGGGTGACGTGGGGGCTGGCTCTGCGCCGTCCAGATGCCCGCCCAAGCGAGCGCAGCTGACCAGGAGCCCAACGAGGAGGATCGTCTTGGGGAGCCGACGCATGGAAGGGGTTCCAGGGAGATGCATGGAGAAGCTCGGGTGTCGACGACCGAAGAGGAACGGATAGGATACTGCCTTCTCCGCGACGGGGCTCGGCGTCGGTTTGCAGCGACCTGCCCTGCCGCCGCAGAGGGCCCCGATAACGAGCGAGCCTGCGTGACCACGATCGCCCCAATCACCCGCCGGCATCCTCACGCCGGCGCCCGCGGCGGTCTGGCCCGGCTCTCGGTCCATGCGGGAATTGTCTGGGGGGGCTTCGTTCTAGCCGGATGCGCACGGCCGCCGGCCCCTCCTCCACCTCCGCCGCCCGTGCCCGAGGTGACCGTCGTCCCCTTCGAGCCCCGCGTCACCCCGGAATGGATCGAGGTCACAGGGCGGATCGAAGCCGTTTCCACCGTCGACATCCGCAGCCGGATTACCGGCTACCTCACGGAGGTTGCCTTCCGCGACGGCCAGTTCGTCAAGGCCGGGGATCGGCTCTACGAGATCGACGCCAGGCCCTACCAAGCCAAGCTCCTCGAGGCCCAGGGCAACGTAGAGAAGCTCCTCGGGGAACGCCGTTTCAGCGAAGTGCAGGTCGACCGATACACGAAATTGGTTGCCAAGGGGGCGGCGAGCCAGCAGGAACTCGACACCCACAAGGCCAGGCTCGAGGAGAACACCGGGGCGTTAGCCGCGGCCCGCGCCGAGGTGGAATCGGCCCGGCTGAATGTCGAGTTCTGCACGATCGTGTCCCCGATCGACGGCCTCATCGGGCGGACGCAACTCCAGGTCGGCAACCTCATCAACCAAGACCAGACGACCCTCGCCACCGTCGTGTCGGTCGATCCTGTCTTCGTCTATTTCAACCTCGACGAGCCAGCCTTCATCCGCCTCGGAAACAACCTCCGCGACAGCGTGGGCCGATCAGGAGAATCTCCCGACGCGATGACGGTGATGGTGGGCCTCGTCGATGACGTCGAGCGAACGTTTCCCTACCGCTGCTCCGTCGACTTTCTCAACAATCAGGTCGATTCCCAGACGGCGACGATCACGATGCGTGGCCGGCTCGCAAACCCGTACGACCCGACCTCCGGCCACAACGTGCCCCCCCGCTTCCGCCCCGGGATGTTCGGCCGCGTCCGCGTGCCGATCGACGAGCCGAAGCAAAGGCTCTTTGTCCCGGAGGGCGCGGTCGGGAACATCCAGGATCACAAGATCATCTGGATGATCGATGCTGCGTCGAATGCCTCCGCCCGCGAGGTGGTCGTGGGCCAGAAGCTCGGGGGCTGGGTCGCCGTGACGCCACCTGATGCCACCAAGCCGCTCGATCCGGCAGGGCGGATCGTGATCCGCGGCCTGCAGCGGTGCCGCGACGGGAAGCCCGTGGCGGCGGTCGCCGCGCGCGACGGCGAAGCGCCTGCCCCGCCTCCGGCCGTGCCGCTCTTCGAGGCCCCGGGTGAGACGGCCCCAGCGCCAGGCCCAGGCCCAGAGCCGGAGTCGCTGCCGAGCCCGTCCGGGGCGGAGCCGTGATCTCCCGGTTCTTCATCCAGCGGCCGATCTTTGCCAGCGTGATCTCGATCGTGATCTCGTTGGCTGGGCTCGTGAGCGTCCGCTCGCTCCCCATCTCCCTCTTTCCGACGATCGCGCCGCCGGTGGTGCAGGTCGTCTGCAGCTATCCGGGAGCCAACGCGGCCGTCGTCACCGAGACGATCGCGGCGCCGATCGAGCAGAAGATCAGCGGCGTCGACCGGCTCCTCTACATGCAGTCGCAGTCGACCAACGACGGCCTCTACTGCCTCACGCTCACGTTCGACGTCGGTGCCGACGCCAACCTCGCCGTGGTCCAGACCCAAAACAGGGTTCAATTGGCCATGCCGCTGCTCCCCGATGTCGTCCAGGAGCAGGGCGTGAGCGTCAGAAAGCGCTCGCCCGACATCCTCATGACGATCGACCTGCTCTCCCCCGATGGGCGGTTCGACGACGTGTTCATGAGCAACTACGCCACGATCCGCCTCCGCGACGAACTCCTCCGCTGCTACGGCGTGGGGGATGTGGCCCTCCTCGGCCAGCGCGACTACAGCATGCGGGCCTGGCTCGATCCCCAGCAGCTCGCCACCCGAGGGCTCTCCACTCGCGACGTGCAGCGGATGATGAAGGAGCAGAATCTCCAGGTGATCGGGGGCGTCGCGGGCCAACCGCCATCGTCCCCCGACCAGCAGACACAGCTCGTGGTGGCGGCACGGGGACGGCTCGAAACTCCGGAGCAGTTCGGGGAGATCATCCTCGCCGCTGATCCCGACACCCCAGGCACGCCGCTCGTGCGTCTCCGCGACGTCGCCCAAATCGAACTGGGAGCCTCGTCGTACGACCAGATCTGCCGCTACAGCGGGGCCCCGTGCGTCGCGATCGCCATCTTCCAGCTCCCCGGCACAAACGCCCTGGAATGCTCGCGCGCCATCAAGGAGAAAATGAAAGAGCTCGCCACCCGGTTTCCCGACGGGCTCACCCACACCATCGGCTACGACACAACGCCGTTCATCACCGACTCGATCGGGGAGGTGGTGAAGACGCTCCGCGACGCGATCGTGCTCGTGGGGCTCGTCGTGCTCCTCTTCCTTCAGAACTGGCGGGCGACACTGATCCCGCTGGTGGCCGTGCCGGTGGCGATCGTCGGCACGTTCGCCGCCATGGCGGCAATGGGCTTCAGCATCAACACCCTGTCGCTGTTCGGCCTCGTGCTCTCGATCGGGATCGTCGTCGATGACGCGATCGTCGTCGTCGAGAACGTCGAGCGGTGGATTGCCACGGGGCTTGCCCCCCGCCAGGCCGCGGAAAAGGCGATGGAGGAGGTCACCGGGCCGGTGATCGGCGTTGCCCTCGTCCTCTCCGCGGTGTTCGTGCCGTGCGCCTTCATCGGCGGCGTCACGGGGCTGTTCTTCCGTCAGTTCGCCCTCACGGTCTCCGTGTCGACGATCCTCTCGGCGATCAATTCGCTCACCTTGAGCCCCGCGCTTGCGGCCATCCTCCTCCGCCCCCACGATGCCAAGCCAGATCCCCTCGAGCGCCTCCTCGATCTCCTCCTCGGCTGGGTCTTCCGGCTCTTCAACCGCGGTTTCGGAGCACTCACGGCAGGGTATGGCGGGCTGATCTCGCTCCTTCTCCGCCACGGCGGGCTGGTTGTTGGTGCCTACGGCCTGCTCGTGCTCCTCACCTGGAAATTGGCGGCCGTCTATCCCGTCGGATTCATTCCCCTCCAAGACCAGCGCTACCTCATCGTCACTGCCCAGTTGCCCGACGGCGCCTCCTTGCAGCGCACGAGCGCCGTGCTCGACCGGCTCGATAGAATCGCCCGCGATATCCCCGGCGTCAGCGAGACGCTCACGATCGCGGGCACCTCGCTGCTCTACAACGCCACCGCCCCCCACTGGGGCTCGATGTTCCTCGTCCTCGACGACTACGACCAGCGTCGCACGCGCGAGACGTCGGCGATGGGGATCATCACCGAGATGCGGAAGCGCTGCCGGGCGGAGGTGAGCGATGCCGAGGTGGGGGTGTTCCCCGCCCCGACCGTCAAGGGGCTCGGCACCGCGGGAGGCTTCAAGCTCTACGTTCAGGACCGGACGAACCTCGGGCCCCGGGCGCTCCAGGAGGTCACCGAGGGGCTGGTGACGACGATGGGGGACTGGCATCTCCCCTTCGTCCACACCGACTGCCGCGCCGATTCCCCGCAGACGTTCCTCGACATCGACCGCACCAAGATCCGGGCGCTCGGCATCCCCGTCGCGGCCGTCATGGAGACGCTCCATGCCGACGTCGGCTCGGTCTACGTCAACAACTTCAACCGCTTCGGACGGTCGTGGCAGGTAAAGGTCATGGCCGACACCATGTTCCGTGATTCGGCGGAGGAAATCCTGGGATTGAAGGTGGCAACCGGCCGGGGGGAGAGCGTGCCGCTGGCGACGGTGCTCACGCTGCGCGATGACGTCGGCCCGACGATGATGATGCGATACAACGGCTTTCCGGCCGCGGCAATCACCGGCATCCCGAATCCGTTTGAGAGCGGCTCGTCGCTCATCGACCGCGTCGCCAAGACCGCGCCGACTGCCCTGCCGGAGACGTTCTCCTACGAGTGGTCGGAGGTGTTCCAGCTCCAGATCCTCGCCGGGAACACGGCCGGGGTCCTCCTCGGGCTGGGAGTGGCCCTGGTGTTTTTGGTGCTGGCGGCTCTCTACGAGAGCTGGCTGCAGCCGCTGGCCGTGGTGCTCGTCGTCCCGATGTGCCTCCTCGCGGCGATCATCGGCCTGGCCGTGGCACGGCTGCCGATCGACATCCTCGCCCAGGTGGGGCTCGTCGTCCTCGTGGGCTTGGCCTGCAAGAACGCGATCCTGATCGTCGAGTTTGCAAGGAAGCTCGTCGATTCCGGGGAGACGCCCCGGTCGGCCACGCTGACCGCGTGCCGGCTGCGCCTCCGGCCGATCCTCATGACGTCGGTCGCCTTCATCCTCGGGGTGCTCCCGCTCGTCGTCGCCAGAGGGGCCGGCGCCGAGATGCGCTGGTCGCTGGGCATCACCGTCTTCTCCGGCATGATCGGCGTGACCCTGTTCGGCGTCGTCATCACCCCCGTCTGTTACCATCTCCTCGCTTCGGCCGTGGCCCGCCGGACGGGCAGCCCGGGGGATCCACCGCGCCGGCACCTGCCCGCAGAAGGCCCATGATCGCGCGTTACTTCATCGCCCGACCGATCTTCGCCGCGGTGATCTCGATCGTGCTGGTGCTCGCCGGCGGCGTCGCGGCCCTCGTCCTCCCGACGACGCAGTATCCCGACATCACCCCTCCCACGATCGAGGTGTCGACGGTCTACCCGGGCGCGAACGCCGAGATGGTGCGCGACACGGTCGCAGCGCCGATCGAGCAGCAGGTCAGCGGCGTCGAGAACGCGCTGTCGATGAGCTCCCTGTCGACGAATGACGGCCGCTACCGGCTGATCGTCACCTTCGCCCCGGGCACCGATCCCAACATGGCCCAGGTGCTGACGCAGGTCCGCGTCACCCTGGCGCTGCCGACCCTCCCGTCGCTGGTGCAGCGGGAGGGGGTCGCCGTGCTCAAGAAATCGCCGGCGCCGATGATGATCGTCAACCTCACCGCCGAGCGCGACCCGACCGGCAGGCCGCTCTACGACGAGACATTCATCTCCAATTACGCGACGATCCAGCTTCGCGACGAGTTGCTGCGCGTGGAAGGGGTCGGCGACGTCGACTTCATCGGCCAACGCGACTACAGCATGCGGGCCTGGCTCGATCCGGAGCGGATGGCTGCGATCGGCGTCTCCCCCGGTGACGTGCGCCTGGCCCTCGAGCGTCAGAATCTCCAGGTCGCCGCCGGCAGCATCGGCCAGCAACCGGCACCGGAAGGGCAGGCATTCCAGACGCCGCTGGCGGCCCTCGGCCGGCTGATGACCGCCGAGGAGTTCGGGGACGTCGTCGTCAAGGAGGCCGAGGCGGGGCAAGGGGGCGCTTCCGCGGTCATCGTCAGGCTGCGGGATGTTGCCAGGATCGAACTGGGATCGCAGCAGTACGATCAGATCTGCCGCCTCGACGGCGAGCCGAGCGTGGGGATGAACATCTACCAGCTCCCCGGATCGAACGCGCTCAAGACCGCGGTGGAGGTGCGGAAGCGGCTCGATCGGCTCCAGGGCCGATTCCCCGCCGGGCTCCGGGCGGACATCGTCCACGACACCACCCCCTTCATCGAGGAATCGCAGCGTGAGGTGCTGCGGACGCTCGGCATCGCGGTGGTCCTCGTGACGATCGTGATGCTTCTCTTCCTGCAGAAGTGGCGGGCCACGCTGATCCCGTTGATCTCCGTTCCGGTGGCGATCATCGGGACACTCGCGTTCATGGAGGGGCTGGGATTCAGCCTCAATTCGCTCTCGCTGTTCGGGCTCGTGCTGGCGATCGGGATCGTCGTCGACGACGCGATCGTCGTCGTCGAGAACGTGGAGCGCTGGATTGGGGAAGGGCTCTCGCCGCGGGCGGCGGCAGTGAAGGCGATGGAGGAGGTCACCGGGCCGGTCATCGGCGTTGCCCTCGTGCTCTGTGCGGTGTTCGTCCCGTGCGGATTCATCACCGGGATCGTGGGGGAGTTCTTCCGCCAGTTCGCCCTCACGATCGCCGTGTCGACGGTCCTCTCGGCCATCAACTCACTCACCTTGAGCCCCGCGCTTGCGGCGCTGCTCCTCCAGCCGAAGGGCTCGCCCCCTGATCCGGTCGATCGGCTCCTTGGGCTGCTGTTCGGCTGGTTATTCTGGGGATTCAATCGGTTCTTCGCCATGATCACGGCGGCCTATGCGGCCCTCGTTGGACTGTCACTGCGGATCTGTGTCCCGATCCTTCTGGTGTTCGTCGCCCTGCTCGGGCTCACCTGGCGGCTGCTCACGGAAACCCCCGTCGGCTTCATCCCTCAGCAGGACAAGGGCTATCTCATCGTCGAAGTGACGCTCCCAGACGGGGCGAGTGTGCAGCGCACGGCGGCGATCATGGGGCAGATCGAGGCGCTCGCCAGTCGCGAGCCGGGCGTGGTCCACAGCCTGGGGATCGCCGGCCAATCGCTCGTGCTCGGGGCCAACGCCGCCAACCGTGGCGGCATGTACCTCCTCCTCGAGCCCTTCGCCCGCAGGCACGGCCCTGCGGCCACCGCCGGCGCGATCGCCGCGCGGATCCGCGCCGGCTGGGGTGCGGGGATCGAGGGGGCTGTGGTGGAAGTGTTCGAGCCGCCGCCGGTCGACGGGCTCGGCAGCATCACCGGGTTCAAGCTCGTGGTGGAGGATCGGGGCGACTATGGGCCGGCGACGCTCGAATCGACCGTCATGGCGCTGATCGAGGAAGGCTCTGGCGACCCACGCCTCCGCGGCCTGTTCGGCAACTTCTCCGCCAGCACCCCCTGGCTGTTCCTCGACATCGACCGCGAGAAGGCGATGTCGGTCGGCGTGACGATGCAGGACATCATCGACACGCTCCAAATCCAGTTGGGATCGTTTTACGTCAACAACTTCAATCGCTTCGGTCGGTCATGGCAGGTCAACATCCAGGCCGAAGGGACCCATCGGCAGGATATCCACGAGGCGATTCAGAGGATCTCCGTCCCCAACGCCCAGCGGATTCCGGTTCCCCTGGCGACGCTCGTGCGGGTAGAGGACCGGCTCGGGCCGTCGCTGGCGATGCGCCACAATCTCTACCCCTCGGCGGCGCTCCTCGGGGCCCCGGCCCCCGGCACGGGGAGCACCTCGGCTCTGGCCGTCATGGAGGAGCACTTCGACGCCCTCCAGGCCCGCGGCCGGATTCCTCCCCTGATGGCATGGGAGTGGACGGAGATGGCCCAGATGCAGGTCCGCTCCGGATCGACGGCCGGCACGCTGCTCCTCCTCGGATGCGTCCTCGTCTTCCTCGTCCTCGCCGCCCTCTACGAGAGCTGGCGGCTCCCCCTCGCCGTGATCCTCGTCGTCCCGATGGCGATTCTCTCCGCGCTCATCGGTATCAGGCTCGCCGGCGCGGAGATGACGATCTTCACGCAAATCGGATTCATCGTCCTCGTGGGCTTGGCCTGCAAAAACGCGATCCTCATCGTCGAGTTCGCGCGCCAGCTCGTCGGGGAGGGGAAGTCGCTTGCCGAGGCCACAGTCGAGGCCTGCAGGCTGCGACTGCGGCCGATCCTCATGACTTCTCTGGCGTTCATCCTCGGGGTCGTGCCGCTGCTGGTCGCCGAGGGGGCTGGCGCCGAAATGCGTCGCACCCTCGGCCTGTCGGTGTTCAGCGGGATGCTCGGGGTGACGCTGTTCGGCCTGTTCCTCACCCCCGTCTTCTTCTTCGCGCTGTTGTGGTGGTCGCCGCCGGCTGCGGAGAAGCGTGGGGGAGATTGAGGCTAGCGCGGTTTCCAATCCCGCAGCCATTCTCGCCACAGGCACCAGGCGTCGAACCGGTGCGGCGGTGTCTTGCCGAGATAGTCGTCGCATTGCACCCGCTCGAGGACGGGAGTCGGGTCACAGCAATCGTCGCCGTCGCCCCGGAGCCGGATCTCCCAGCCCCCTCCGAGCGCCCGGTAGAGCTGGATCATGCCGCTGGCGGTGGCGCCGACGTTCTCGTTGAGGCGGATCTGCTCCTCGACCTGGTTCTTCTGGACGACGAACACCCGATTGAAGTCGGCCGATCCCTCCTTGTATTGGATCTGGACGAGTTCCACCGACCGAGTCGCCGCGGCGAGCGCCTCGCGCTGCTTCGTCGTCGCCTCGCCGGCCTTGATGAAGGTCACGATCCCGTCTTCGGCCTCGCGTCCCGCTTGGAGCACCGTGTTCTGATAGCGGGCCGCCAGCGCCTGGAAGCGGGCATCCTGCTGGCGGATGTTGTTGAGGATGCGGCCGTAGTTGAGGACCTTCCAATCGACGACCGGCGCCACGAAGCCAAAGGTGGAGTCGGTCTGGAACAACTCCCCGAGTTCATTGGCGTAGACCCCGAGGTAGCCGTTGATCGAAAAGGCGGGATAGAGATCAGCTTCGGCGACACCGATCTTTGCCGACTGGGCCGCCACGAGCCTTTCCATCTGGCGGACATCGGGGCGGCGGCGGATGAGATCGGCTGGAATGCCGATCGCCAAGCTCTGAGGCGCCACAGGAATCTCCCCCTCGCCGAGGAGGGCCGTGAGATCCTCCGCCGGAATCGCCAGGAGCACACACAAGGCGTTGGCAGCGACGCGGGCCTGCTGTTCATAGCCGGGAATCGAGGCCTCGGTCTGGGCAAGGTTGAGCCGGGCCTGGGAGACGTCGAGCTCCCCCGTCGCCCCCCCCTCGAAGCGGTCGGTCGCCAGCTGCAGCGAGGCGCGCTGGATGGCGGCGAGTCGGCGGAGGTCGGCCACCTGCTTCTGCGCAATCCGCACCTGCGTGTAGCGCTCGGCCACATCGGCGATCAGGGTCACAAGGACGCCGTCATACTCCTCGACGCTGGCCTGATAGGTGGCCGCAGACGACTCGATCCCGCGGCGGATCTTCCCCCACAGATCCAACTCCCACGACAGGTTGAAGCCCGTCTGCCAGATGCTGAACGCCTGCCCCTGGAGCGCCGGCACGGTCGAGAGCGAGTCGCTGATCTGGTAGCGGTTGAAGGACGACACCGACGACTGCGACTGGGGGAAAAACCCTCCGACGGCGATGTTGTAGGCCGCCCGCGACGCGAGGACGCGGAATCCCGCCTCACGCAGCGGCAGGTTTTGATCGTAGGCCCGGCTCACCAGTTCCCCGAGGACCGGGTCGTTGAACCGCTCCCACCAATCGACCTCGGCCGGCGACTCGGAGCGGATCTGCTCGCTGTCGGCATCGATCCACTCCCCGTTCACCTCCGGAACCGGCCGCAGATAGTCGGGGCCAACCTTCAATCCGTTGTCCCAATACTCGCGGAGCGGTGTGCAGCCGCAGACCATCAAAGCGCAGACGACGACCCCCCAGCCGACCCGGCTGACGAGCAGGAGACGCTGATAAGGTAGCCGGTCCATGAAGGCTAGGAGGGATAGCGACACGGCGCAAGACCGGAAGACATCTCTCGCCGGGCAGGATTGACGCCCGCGGGATCACACCCCCTCCGAATCGTGTCGATCCGGCCTCTTCCGTGAAGGAACCCGCGCACTGAAGCGAAACAATTCAGGCGGGGAGAAACAGGGCAAGGCGGACTCTTCCCCACGTTTCCTATTCCTCCTCGCCGCCACGATGCAGCGGTGATCGGGCTTTGAATCCCCGCCGCTCCCGCCCCTCCGCACGTCTCCCACGAATCCCTCACCACAATGAACGGCACCCCAAGGGGGTGAAACGGCCCTCACCAGCTTGGTGAAACAGCGTTTTTCATCGGGAAAAACGCCCCGGCGTGCCTTCTCACCAGAGGTTTCGCGTGCGTGCCCCACTGAATTGGTGAATCCGCATCACGGCGGCCCCGGCCGATCGCCGCCGAAAAACACCTCAGAAAAAGAGTTTTTCATCGAGAAAAAAGCCTTTCGAGGAATTTTTAGTGCTCCCCGTCGCGATTGGCACGGCGAGTGCATTCCTTCCTTTCAGTCCCAGAGGAGCCCCGGTGATCAACCGGCTTCGAAACGAGGGACTGGAGGGTTTCG
>CAJAYZ010000134.1 GCA_903949225.1 uncultured Planctomycetaceae bacterium | reverse complement strand
CGTCCTCGAGGACACCGCCCAGGGTCTGGGGGCAAGCTTCAAGGGGAAGAAACTCGGTTCCTTCGGCCACATGGGGATCTTCAGCTTCGACCACTACAAGACGATTACGACCGGGGAGGGCGGCATGGTGATCACCGACGATGATTCACTGGCCGCGAAGATGCGCATTCTGAGAGGGCAAGGCCAAGACCCTGAGCGCCGCTACTGGTTTGGAGTTCATGGTTTCAACTACCGAATGACAAACGTTGCGGCTGCAATTGGGCTCGCTCAGACAGAGCGCTTTGACTGGCATGTCGAACGCCGGCGCGAGAATGCATCTTGGTACAAGGAACTCCTCAGCGACAATCCGCTGTTGGATCTCTCTCCCGAGATGGACTGGGCGCGGAGCACCTTCTGGATGACGAGCGCGCTCGTGAGCGCGGACGCGGCGTGTGATCGCGACGCGCTGATCAGTACTCTGGCTGCGGAAGGGATCGAGACGCGGCCTTTCTTCCACCCAATGCACACTCTGCCGATGTACCGCGATGGTGCGGCGTCCGGGGACTTCCCGGTCGCGGACGATCTCGCGACGCGGGGCCTCAACCTTCCGTCAGGTGCGCTTCTAAGCAGGGATGACGTCGAACGAGTCTGTTGCGCAATGTCCACCGCAGTTGGGAAGGCCAACCGCTGACGGCACGCCCGGTTGGCATTGACTGACCTAGAAGTACTGCGGCGGCCGAACTAACGTGCGTTCCTCAATGCCCTCCGAAAGAGGACGATCGTGGGATCGGTCACCTGGAGGTCGATGAGACGGATATACCTTTCGCGCGAGTCCGTAGGCGTCGTCGCCCCGACAGGCCCCGAAGCGCGGAGCTGAATCGCTTCAGTTGCCCCTGCGGCCAGTCTAATCCTCTCCCGCACCATAACCGGCGAGCCGCCATCGGTTTCGACCGTACGGCTTCTCCCGCCGGGCGCAGTGACCGTGATTGCAGTGGTCGACCCCGCGACGGCACCAGTCAGACTGAACGAAACGATGACATTGCGCGCTCGATTTGAAGGGTTGACGACATCAATTTGCGAGCTCTTACCACCCCAGGCAAACTGTCCTTCCGGACTCTGCTCAAACGGGTACAAACCTGATCCCGCTTCGAGTGTTACCGGGTGAGTCACTGCCTCCCCAGCTGAAGCCACTAGAGCTGGCGGGAGCTCGTCCCTTAGCTCTTGAGCCCGCTCTATCAGCGAAAAGAAGAACAGGGCACCGTTAGGAGAGCCGATCTCCTGGTCAGACCCAAGTGCCTTTCGTAGCTCGGCCTCGATCGATTTCCCTCCATCGGCATAGCCTGCGCGATCAACGTAGATCCCTGAGAATCCTGCTGCGGCAACCCCATCAACCATCAATGGAACCGGTAGCCGTGAAGCATCATCAACCCAATCTTGCGGGCGCCCGTGGACTTCACCATAACTCCACTTCATCCCCTTGCGATCGTGGAGGTACGGAAGAAGCAATTGGTAGTCGGGCAGGTTCACAAGCGGCGGCGACTCCGGGAACGGCATGTAGGGGAGTTCCAATACCTTTGAGCCAACCGGCATTGTGGCCGTAATTGCGGCGACAAAGCGGTCATCTTGACGCCAGCTCTCAAGCGCCCCCGAGTAGTCCGGACGTGCATCTGGGGCGGTCTGATCAATCAAGGCTGCGGCCAGCACAAGCGCCAACAGGATGCCGACCAACGCCGCAGGAACCTGCCGTCGCTCAAGCCAGCCGACAAGCGAGCTCAGCAAACTAGCTAGCGCAACGGCCGCAAAGAAAGCAATGAACACAGAGATCCGGTCCCAAGCGCGGATCTGAGGACTG
>CAJAYZ010000133.1 GCA_903949225.1 uncultured Planctomycetaceae bacterium | reverse complement strand
GCCGACGTCGTTGCCCGGCTCAAGGAGTCGTTCCACAAGCATGCGGAGTTCGGCAAGCCGGCCCGCCAGCCCCACGATGTCGGGGGCGACAATGGACTCGATGCCGAAATCATCGGGCTCTTTCCCGGGACTCTCCGGCAGTTGATGGGGGGAAACGGCGACGGGCCGCAGATCGCGGCCGCGGAGCCGATCCGGATCCTCGGTCGCCCGGAACGGCTTTCCGACGTCGGCTGGGCCGTCCTCGTTCACGAGCGCTGACGGCTCACACCTCCGGCAATTCAAACCCCTTGCGGCGCTCGCGGACGAGCAGCGCGTCGGCGGCGGTGTCGCCCATGAACTGCTCAGCAACTGGATCCCAGCGGAGCGGACGGCCGACGGCGCGGGCGATGTTGGCCAGATGACAGACCGTCACCGAGCGATGCCCGATCTCGACATCGGCCACCGGCTTCTCCCGCGTTTTTATGCAGTCGAGCCAGTTTTGGAGATGATGCCGCGCCTGCCAGAGGGCGAGGGCATCGGACCACTTCCGCTCCTCCTCGGCGACGTCGACCGCCTCGAGAAGCTTCTGGGCGATCTCGGGGGGATTGCTCGTCACCTTGTTGCGGTTGATCTCGAGCTTTCCCTTCTCCCCGACGAACACCGCTCCACCCATCGGACCGGATTCGAGGATGAACTTCACCTCGAGGCCGTCGGCGTACGTCATCACCACCTGGCCATTCGGGCCCTCGGTGACGGGCGTGATCGCCACAGGGCCTGTGGCATCGGCGCCGAGGGCCCACTGGATCTGATCGACGCCATGCGCGCCCCAGTTTGTCATCTCGCCACCGGCGAAGTCACGCCATCCCATCCAACCCATCCACTGGGCGCTAAAGGGGCGGTCGGCGGCTTGGTTGAGCCAGGCGCTCCAATCGAGGCCGGTAGGGATCGGCTCCTCCGCCGGGAGCGGCGTCGGAGTCGGAGAGGAACTGCCGTAGTTCACCGCGCGAACTTCGAGAAGCTTTCCGAGCCCCCCGTTGCGAACAAACTCGCACGCCAGCCGGTTGATCTCCATCGAGCGCTGCTGCGTGCCTACCTGGACGACCCGCTCGTGCCTCCGGGCCGCCTTGACCAGCGCCCGCCCCTCCGCAACGTAGAGCGTCAGCGGCTTCTCGGCATACACATCCTTGCCGGCCTGACAGGCATGGATGCAGGGAAGGACGCGCTGAAACTCCCCCGTTCCCACGATCACCGCATCGATGTCGGCGCGATCGAGGATCCGGCGGTAGTCGACGTACACCGGCCAATCCGCCCCCTTCTTCTCCCGGAAGGCATGCGCCCGGGGCACGTTGACATCGCACAGCGCCACGATGTCGGCTCCCTCCGGAAGCTGCTCGAGGAGGAGCGAGGCGCGGCCGCCGACGCCAATGGCACCGACGCGGAGCTTTTCGTTGGGCCCCGGGGCCGATCGCCCCACGCGGGGGAGGAGGGCGACGCCCGCCGCAGCTCCTGCCCCGAGGAGCAGAGTCCGCCGATCAACGCCGAGCCGACGGGTAATCCGAGTCATTTCGTCCCCTCCTGAATGAACACGAAGCCACCCTTCTTGTTTCCGATCACGATGTCGGGCCGCTTGTCACCATTGAGATCGCCGACGGCCAATTGCGTCCCCACGCCGGAGGCGTCGTCGATCTTGTGCGCCGTCCACGACACCTTCTTGTCGGCGTCGCGGTGGAGCTTGAACCAGCAGAGGTAGGGGCTGCCGGCCGGGTCGGGATCCCCCTGCGGCCCATGGGCCCAGAACCGCTTGCCGGTGACGAGGTCCTTGAGGCCGTCGCCATCGATGTCGACAAGCCCCACCGAATGGAGCTGCGAAAACTGCACTCCGTCGAGCGTCTCGTCGGCCTTGTCGGAGAGGATGCGGTGCTCGACGAAGTCGATCCCGCCGTCCTTTTTCACGCTCTCGAACCACGACAGCCCGTAGCCGTGGCCGGCGAGGCTCGTGATCACGTCGAGATCACCGTCGGCGTCGACGTCGTAGGTGTGCATCTGGGCGCCGCCGGTGCCGAACGCGAACGGGTGCTTCGTCCAGGAAGGCGGCGTGCTGCCGGCAGCCACCGGCGCCGGCTGCTCCCACCATCCCCCGGCCATGAGGAGATCGGGGCGACCGTCACCGTTGACATCGCCGACGCCGAGGCCGTGCTGATACTGCCCCCAGTTCTCCTTCTCGGAGCAGGGGGTGAAGGTCCAGCGCTCGGTGGCGGTCTTGTCGGACGGGGTCGCGAAACCGAGCACGCCACCGGTGTGGAAGACGAGTTCGGCCTTGCCGTCGCCGGTAACGTCGAGGAAGTCGGGGGCCTCGTTGTCGACCACCGGGTGGACGAGATGCTTCCCCCAGCCCCCCTGCGATGCCTTCACGGTGGCGCTGTCCTTGCCGGGATTGCGGAACCAAGCCACTTCCTTGCCCGGCCACTCGTTGACGAGGACATCGAGCCAGCCGTCGCCATCGACGTCGCCGACGCCCGTCATGAAGTTGTTGGAATACTGGTTGGGATCGAAGTCCTTGGCCGGATAAATCTCGTGCCGCTCCTTGAACTCCGGCCCGGCATACCAGTAGGGGCCGTAGACGGCGTCGCCATGGCCGTCCTTGTCGATGTCGCCGACGCCGGCAGCCTCGGCATGGAACTTGTCGGTGAGGACCACCTTGCGGAACGTCGGCGGAGCGGCCGACGCCCCGGCAGCGAAGATCACGGCGAAGGCCCCGAGCCCGGTCCCGAACAGTCGAACCCGCATGGCATCTCTCCAGACAGTGGAAGGGTGAACGCAGCGGGGGACCGATCCGCCCCCCTTCGAGAAATCCAAAGTTCGCCCAGAATACCCCAAACGGATGCGCCCGTCGCGGGGCCGCGGTAGACTCTTGCCCGCTCGCCAGCCCTGCCGCTCCGCCGACGCCACGGTCGCCCCGATCGTGCCTCCACCGATTCCACCATGCACGTCGTCGTTCTCTTCCGCTATTTCTGGCCCGAGTCGCGCGTCTCCGAGGAGCCCCACATGCTCCGCGAGATCGTCCATCGGCATGTCGCCCGGGGGGACACCGTCGACGTCATCTGCGGCTCGGCCGACGACTGCCGGGACGCCTGGGCACTCGAGTTCCCTGAGCGGGTCCGGGTGAGGAGCTTTCGGGCGCCGGTCGACCGCAATGGCCCGCTCTCTGGAAGGGTGGTCAATTCGGCGCGGCTCCTCATCCGCGGCCTAGCGGCGCTTCTCTGGCCAGGCCGCATCGACCTGCTCTATCTCTTCACCTATCCCCCCGGCTTCGCCGGGGCGATCATCGCCTTCTGCCGCATCTTCCGCCGCCGCAGCCGGATCCTCTTCAGCTTCCAAGACAACCTCGAATACCGGATCGGTAATCCACTCATCCGCGCCTGCTACAGGGCCTACAACCGCTTCTGCGTCTCTCACGCCACGGTCACCACCGTCCTCTCCGAAGAGATGCGAGAACACCTCCTCGAAACGGTTCCGCTCCGCTCCCGGGCGAAGGTCGGCAAGCGGATCGAGGTCGTCAACAACTTTTACGCCGAGGACGTCGATCCGCAGCGCACCACGCCCGCTTGGGCCTACGACATCCTCTATGCCGGCAACCACGGCCCGGGGCAGAACCTCGCCTTCTTCATCGAAGCGCTCGCGCGCTGCCGTCCGGAATCGTCTCCACGGGTCGTCTTCTACGGCGGTGGCACGGAGAAGGAGGCTCTTCAAACGCTCGCCAGCGAGCGCCGGGCCCCGATCGAGTTCCGCGATCCGGTCGACCGGCAGACGATCGCCACCGAGATGCAGGCCGCCCGGTACGGACTCGTGGCGATGCTCCCTGAGCTTCCCCGATACGCCTTCCCGTCGAAGATCATCGCCTACACCTGCAACGGCACCAAGGCGCTGCTCATGTGCGATCCCGGCGGGCCCCTCGGCGCTTGGGTCGTCGCTGAACGACTCGGCGACGTCCTCGACGTCACGGACTTCGATCGGGCAGTGAAGGGACTCGAGGCCCTCCTTGCGGCGACCGACGACAGCGATCCCCGCGACACGGCCCGGCGTGCAGCCACGCTCTTCGGCAAGGATGTGTTCCTGGGACGGATCGAGGCGATCCTCACCCGGCTGTTCACCTGACGCTCGAGCAGGCTGTCACGCCGTCATTCGCCAGCGAACAGTTCCTCGCCGGCGTGCGATTCGAGAAACTCGTGGCGCACCGTCCGCTCGATCGCCGTCGGAAGCGCGACGGGAGGCTTGAACCCCGTCACCGCCGCGGCTGAGGTGAACGACGTCTCCGCGCAAAACTTGCGCACCCGCACGCGGCTGATCGGGAACCTCCGCCCCGTCATCCGCGCGACGACGTCAAACGCCGCGCCGATCGCCATCCCCACCGGAAAGGGAATCCGGAGCCCCACGCTCGGTGCCTTCCCCATCAGCCCGCGCACCCGGCAGACGAGATCGTTCATCGAGAGGTCGGGCTCGTCGACGTAGTTGCACAGATGAATGCCTACCGGGAGCGAGAGGCAGTGGTCGAAGAAGGCGACGACATTCCCGACATAGGCCATCGACTTGTGGTTGCGGCCGTTGCCGATCATGGCGAACCGGCCGGTGGCGATCTGGCGAAGGAGGTTGTAGACGTTGCCGCGGTTGTTCTCACCGAACACGACGGTGGGCCGGACGATGACGAGCGTCCGCCGATCCGGGGCCTCGGCGTGCCAGCGCCGCAATTCCCCTTCGGCTCCCCACTTTGTCCGCCCATAATCGTTGAACGGCGCGATCACCCCATCCTCGCCGGTGTGCGCCGGCGCCATCCCGTACACCGCTACGCTGCTCGTGAACAGGATCGTGCCGATGTTCCTTGCCGTCGCCGCCCGGCAGACGTTCGCCGTCCCGGTCACATTCACATCGTGATAGAGCGACAGGGGCCGAACGTCGTCGCGGTGCTCGGCGGCGAGATGAATGATCGGCGCTCCGGCGACAAGTCCGTCGGCAAGGGCATCGGCGTCGCGGATGTCGCGGATCACCGAGCACTCAGGGAAGCGGCGACTGGCAACCTTGTCGACGATCGTGAACGCCGGGCCTCCGTCACGGGCAAACCGCTCGCAGAGCCGCGTGCCGATGAAGCCGCTCCCGCCGATCACGTTGACGTGATCGATGCCGGAGGGAGGCGTCAACGGTTTTTTTTCAGGCGTGCGCGTCATTGCCGACGGGCTCCTTCAGGCATCCCGCCGCCAAACGACGCGGTTCACGTAGTCGGTGTAGCTGATGATGATCCGCAGCACTTTGTCGGAGACGTTCGGCATCGAATAATCGCCGACGAGGCGGAGCGTCCGATCCACGCCGCGTGGTTGCGTGGCGAGGATTGCCAATCCCTGCCGAACGCGCTCGAGCTCGAGCCCCACCATCATCACCGCTGCCTCTTCCATTCCCTCCGGCCGCTCGTGGGCCTCGCGGATATTGAGCGCCGGGAAGTTGAGGATCGACGACTCTTCGCTGATCGTGCCACTGTCGGAGAGCACGGCGCGGGCTTCGGTCTGAAGCTTGACGTAGTCGTGGAACCCGAGCGGCTTGAGGAGACTGACGCGCGGATCGAACGCCACCTCGGCAGCATCGACGCGCTTCCGGGTCCGCGGATGCGTCGAGACGATCACCGGCAGGCCGTGATCAGTGGCGAGGGCATTGATGATCGCCACGAGCCGGTGGAAACTCCGCTCCGACTCAATGTTCTCCTCGCGGTGGGCGCTGACGACGAAATACTCACCCGCTTTAAGACCGAGCCGGCCGAGAACGTCGGAGGCCGCGATCCGCGGCCGCTCGTGCTCGAGGACCTCAAACATCGGGCTGCCGGTCTTGATGACGAGATCGGGCCGGAGCCCCTCGCGAAGGAGGTACTCGCGGGCGATCGAGCTGTAGCAGAGATTGACGTCGGCCACGTGATCGACGATCCGCCGATTAATCTCCTCAGGCACACGTTGGTCGAAGCAGCGGTTGCCCGCTTCCATGTGGAAGACTGGAATCTTGCGGCGCTTCGCCGGGATCACCGCCAGACAGCTGTTGGTGTCGCCGAGGACGAGGAGCGCCTCCGGCTTCTCTGCCGCAAGGACGTCGTCGACGGCGCCGATGATCCGGCCGATCGTCTGGGCGGCGCTCCCCGACTGGCCGGGGAGCGGCGTGGCCGTGTCGAGGAAGTGATCGGGCCGCTTCACCCGCAGGTCCTCGAAGAAGATCTGGTTGAGCTCGTAGTCGTAGTTCTGCCCGGTGTGGACAAGAACGTGCTCGCAGTGCTCGTCGAGGCGCTCG
>CAJAYZ010000132.1 GCA_903949225.1 uncultured Planctomycetaceae bacterium | reverse complement strand
CCCGGTTGTGCTTGGCTGGCCGTCGGGGACGCGGGCGACACTGCGGAACACTGGCCGGATCGAGCCGCTCTCGAATCGGAGGTTCACCGGCCTCGTCGAGGATGAGCCGGCCGAGAAGGGCCTGCTCGCCGTCGGTGGTTTTGGGTCGTATCACCCCGGCGCGTCGGTGGTCTCAATGGCAGACGGTTCGACCCGGGCGATCGGCAACTCGATCAATCCCGAAGTCCTCCACGCCCTCGGCAGCCGGGCCGGTGGCGAGCTTCCCAACAACACCGATTGGTGAGCAGCGACCTCGCTGGTCGTAGCCCGGTGACGTTGCCGTCACCGGGCTCGCACAGTCAGATCGTCATCCCGGGGCGATCGCGGGGCGGTGGGACGGGGCAGGTGCGAAGGTAGGCGAGGATGTCTGAGAGGTTCGCCGTCGCCAGTGCCAGGCAGGAATCGGCGCCGCCGTAATACATCCGGATCACGCCGGTCGCCTCGTCGAGGATCCAGCCGCAGGGAAAGACGACGCTGTTGACGTCCCCCTGGCGCTCGTAAGGGAGCTCCGGCGCGAACACCCAGTCGTCGCTGCGGCGGATGACGCGCCACGGCTGCTCGAGGTCGAGCAGCGCAAACCCGAGCCGATAGAGGCAGCCGCCGGCGGTGTGGCGGACGCCGTGGTAAAGGAGGAGCCAGCCGTCGGGCGTCTCCAGCGGCGGGGGGCTCAGGCCGATCTTGTTGGCGTCCCACCAGGCTCCGCGGCGGGCATGGAGGAGGACGTGGTGATCCCCCCAATGCCGCAGGTCGGGGGAGAACGAGAGCCAGATGTGGGCGCCGGAGCTCCCCGCAGACACCGGCCTGTGGATCATCGCATAGCGGCCGCCAAACCGGCGCGGAAAGATCGCGGCGTCCTTGTCCTCCGGCGGCATCACCGGCCCGAGGCGGACGAACGTCTTGAAATCGACCGTCGAGGCGAGCGACACCAGCGGCCCGATCGGGGAGTACGACGTGTAGGTGATGATCCACTCCCCGCGATCGGCAACCCAGGTGATGCGGGCATCCTCGACGCCCCAAGCCTCCTCGGCATAATTCACCGGGTCGGGGGGGAACGTCGGCTGGGGATCGATCCGCCAGTCGCTGATCCCGTCGGCGCTCCGAGCCACGCACAGATGCGAATGGCCGCGCCGGTCCTCGACGCGCACAAGGAGGAGCGTCGTGTCGCCCACTTGGCAGGCCGCGGCATTGAAGACGGTGTGCGCCGGGTAGGGCCAATCGTCGGCGGTGAGGATCGGATTGCCTTCGTGGCGGTGAAACAACTCAGGATAGTGCCGTCGGCTGGCGATGGGGGTCATGCGTCGGTGCATTCCAGAGGGGTGCGGAGGGAAGAAAAGGGGAGGATGGCGGCTGCCACGCCGAGGCCATCGACGGGCGGGAGGGTGCTCCCGAGCCATTCCGTCCAGAGCGCGGCGAGGGTCGACTCGGCCCCCTGGTTGCGGTTGAGCCCGTTTTGCTGGAGGCCATCGCAGCATCCGCCCGTGAGCGGATCGGTGAGGGACGCCCGCAGGCTGTTGCGCCCCGCGAACCAGGCCTGGGCCCGATGGAACGTGGCGAGATGCCGGCTGTCGCCACGAGCGGCGAAGGCGGCCAGCGCCGCCTCGGCCATCGTCGAGGCCTCAACTGGCTGCTGGTCGTACGGGGACTTCGTCTCGCCCCGCGCATACCAATCGAGGTTGCCGACAGGCCAGAAGCAATCGTCGACGGTCGTCTCGGCAACGAGGAAGCCGAAGGTCTCTTCGGCGACCGACAGGAAAGGCCCCTCCGGCCAGAGCTCAGCGGCGGCAAACAAGCTGTGCGGGAGGACGGCGTTGGCGTAGGTCATCCGCGATTCAAACCACGGCCAATCGGGGCGGTGTGACCGGGCGAAAGCCTCCGTGAGCCGCAGCGCTGCCTGATGCGCCACCGTCTCGAGGGCCCGCGCTTCGCGGATGTCGGCCTTGTGGAGATGCGACCAGGCGAGGATCACGTAGGCCTGGGCCCGCAAGCTGCGGATCTCGGCGAGCGTCGGCAGGACGGTCTTGATCAGTTCCCAGGCAACGGCCCGGTAGCCTTCGGGGAGCCCACTGCCGAGGACCTCGGCCAGCGCCAAAACGGCCTGCCCCTGGCAATCGCCCGTGCCAGTCGCATCGAGCCAGTCACGCGAATAACTCAAAAAGTTGTGGAAGCCCTTCACCTGACAGCGGGCATGCTCGAGGAAGCTCAAATAGCACGACACCCTCGACAGCATTCGTTCGTCCGGAGCCTGGCTCCACAAGCGCGTGCAGAGGCGGAGGGCGCGGGCGTTGTCGTCGGTGGTGTAGCCGCTCTCTCGGCGCGGAATCCCGTAGATCGCATGCTGGACCAAACCGGTGCAGTCAGTCATCCGGTCGAGGTGGGAGAGGACGAGTCGGGGGGAAGCGTTCATTGGGCTTCCCCCTGGAGGGCGGCGACGAGCTTGGGAGCCGACGACTCCGATCGAACGCCGCGCGGGGTCGGCCGGGAAACGTCGGCGGCGACTCGGCTGAAGAGGTCGTGGTAGCTGCGGCCGACGTTCGGCCAGAACATCGGCCGGACGTAGCGATAGGCCTTCCGCTGGGTCTTCATCCGCAGCCTGTCGTCCGTGAGGAGGAGAATGGCCGCGCGGGCGAGGCTGTCGCTGTCGGAGAAGGGGACGAGGATCCCGCGCCCCTCCGCCAGCATCTCGCAGGCATAGAGGTACGGCGTGCTGATGACGGCGCCGACGACGGCCATCGCGTAGGCCATCGTGCCGCTGGCGATCTGATCCTTGCCGGGGTACGGCGTGACGAAGACGTCGCAGGCCTGGAGGTGGGCGAGCAACTCCGGGAGGCTCAGGTAGCGATTCACGAATCGCACGTGCTCGCCGACGCCGAGCGACCGGGCCAGTTCGGCGAGTCCTTCGCGGTAGACCTCTCCCTCCTGGAGCTTCACCTGGGGATGGGTCGCTCCGACGATCAGATAGAGCACCTCCGGGCAGGCGGCCACCAGCGCCGGAAGGCCACGGATCATGTGCTCGAGCCCCTTGCCACGGTTGATGAGCCCGAAGGTGCAGATCAGGCGGCGACCGGCGAGCCCGAGCGATTCTTTCAGGGATTCGTCGCGGCCGAACGGCACCGGAGGGACACCGTGGGGAATGATCCGCACGGAATCGGGATCGACGCCGTAATGCTCCTCGAGCAACCGGGCCGCGATCCGCGTCATCACGACGACGCGCCGGCTCCGCGCCGCGAGCTCGCGGACGATCCGCCGCGGCGCCGCGTCGGGCTGCGGAAGGAGGGGGTGGTAGGGGGTGACGATCGGCTTCGTGCAGGCCGCCGCGAAGTCGAGGATCCGGCAGCCCCAATCGCCTGGATAGAGCCCGAACTCGTGCTGGAGATTGACGACATCGCAGGGGCCGTCGTTGGCCACCTCGGCGGCGAAGGCATAGGCATCGGGGCGACGGTTGTCGATGACGTGGGTCACCCGCGGATCGCTGGTGGGGATGGCGGCAATCCGCTCGATCGCCGCGACCGACGAAACGGCCTGCCCGGCAGCCAGATCGACCGCATCGGCGGTGTCCTTGGTGAAGGTCGCCAGCCCGCACGCCTCGGGGGGATAGGTGGAGACAAAAAGCGGGCGCACGGGGGCTACCATCGATCACCTCCAGGGTGATGGCTGCACCGCAGGCCCCCAAAAGGCCAGAAGGCCAGGGAGCCACAGCCACCGAATGCCGGACATGCCGTCCAGAGTGGCCGGCACACATCAATCACGACACACGCGTCGCGACGCACCAATGGATCGTCGAACGATCCACCGGATCACAGTCCGAGGGCCTCCGGGTCTTTGATCCGGAATACCGCTCGCTGCATCCCCCATACGAAGAACTGGTGGCGATCATACGCCCCGCGACACCGACAAACAAGGAACCGAGGCCGGCTCGACACCACGCCCGCTCGATCTCCGCCGGCCTTCACCGTCATGTCGGGATCAACCGGCGCGCGTCCGGTGGCGTTTCCTCGCCCGCGCTCGCATCAGCCGCAGCGAGCCCGATTCAGGCGACAGACCGACCGAGAAATCGCTGGACTTCGGCAGAGGAGTCAGCCGCAGGCCGCTCACGCGCCCTCACCCGATCCGGAGATCGGCGGGGATCGGCGGCGTGCCGCCACGCTGCGTGCAGACATAGGCCGCCACACGTTCGGCATGGGCATGGAGCTTTGACAGTGGCCAGCTGGCGAGAAGTCCGAGAGTCACCGAGGCGGTGAAGGCGTCGCCGGCGCCGACGGTGTCGATGACCTCCACCGGCATGCCAGGCAGATCACTCACAGCACCATCGGCGGTCACCAGAAGTGAGCCTTTTGCCCCCCGCGTGAGCGCGGCCAGGCGGAGGGCGTGGCGATCAACGAGCTGGCGGAGGATCGCCTCCGGGCTGCCGTTGAGCCCGAGGATTTTCGCCACCACGGGCAATTCGTCGTCGTTGCACTTCACGACGTTCGCAAGCGGGAGCGAGTCGCGGACAATGTCCGGCGACCAGAACGGCGGGCGGAGGTTGATGTCGAGGATCCGTAGGGCAGGGGAGGGGACGGCGGCAAGGAAGCGGCGGATCGTGGCAAGCGCCGTCGCCCCGCGCGAAGAGAGCGTGCCGAAGCAGACGGCAGACGTTTCGGCGGCAAGCCGCTCGAGACTGTCGCTCCAGGGGACGTTGTCCCAGGCACAGTCGGGCGCGAAGACGTATGAGGCATGGCCTGCCGCATCGACTGTCACATCGACCCGGCCGGTGGGCTTCGGGAGGACCGCCACCGCCGCCACGTCGACGCCGCGGGCCGTGAACTCGCCGAGGGCCTTCCGGCCGAGATCATCGCGGCCGACCGCGCCAGCCATCGACACGCGTGCGGTGCCGGCGGCAAGCCCTGAGGCACTGCAGGCGAAGTTAGCCGGGGCTCCGCCGAACCGCGCCCCATCGGGGAACACGTCCCAGAGGATCTCCCCCAGGCCGACGATCTGGTTATCCGCTTGGGAATCGATCTGGAGTAGCGCGGAAGGGGTGCTCACGACTTCCTCGACCAGCCGGTGCCGTCGGGGCGGTCCTCGAGGACGACGCCGGCGGCGGTCAGCTTCGTGCGAACGAGATCCGCCGTGGCGAAATCCTTCGCCTTGCGGGCGTTGGCACGGACCTCAATGACGAGTTCCATGAGCTTGCCGACGAGATCGTCGTCCGCGCCCGACGCCTTCGCCTTCGGCTCGACGAGGAACAGACCGAGCACTCCCGTCAACTCACGAAACACCTCCATCATCGCCCGCAGGCTCGCCTGATCGGCCGGGGTGGAGTGCTTCTCCATCCCCTGCGTGTCGATGAACTTGTTGGCGACGCGGACGAAATCAAAGAGCGTCGCCATCGCGATCGCCGTGTTGAAGTCGTCGTCCATCGCTTCGAGAAACTTTTGCCTCAGGGCCGACACGTCCGGCCCGGCGGCCGCCACCGCCGCGTCGCCGGCGAGCCGGTCGCGGGGCTCGAGGGAGTAGAACGAGGTTCCGGTGAGCCGCTCGAAGCGCTGGAAGAGGCGCTCGAAGGCTTCCATGGCGCGGGCGCTCTCGCCGAGCGGCTCCTCACCGAAGGCGATCGGGCTGCGGTAGTGGGTGGAGAGAAGGAGGAAGCGGATCGCCTCGGCACGGTGACGGGCAAGGAGATTCTTGAACGGCTCGGCGCCGGTCGACTTGCTGATCTTCGTGGCCGTCTGGCTCGCCACATCCTCGCCCCCTTCGCTCCCGCGCGGTCGCCCCCCCCCCTTGCCGGCGGCGCCGGAAGCCTGCATGAGGCCGTTGTGCATCCAGTAGGTGGCCATCGGCTTGTCGTGGAGCGATTCGCTCTGGGCGATCTCGTTTTCGTGGTGGGGGAAGATGAGGTCGAGGCCGCCGCCATGGATATCGAAGTGCTCACCGAGGATTGCCCGCGACATCGCCGAGCACTCGATGTGCCAGCCGGGCCGCCCCGGCCCCCAGGGGCTCTCCCAGGAGGGCTCCCCCGGCTTGGCCTTCTTCCAGAGGGCGAAGTCGGCCGACGAGCGCTTCCGTTCCGCGGTCGAGCCTCCCTCCCCCTGCATGGCGTCGACCGAGCGGTTGGTGAGCTTGCCGTAATCGGCGTCGCGGGTGACGTCGAAGTAGACGTCGCCGTCGGAGGCATAGGCACAGCCCTTGGCGATCAGCCCCTCGATGAACGTGATGATCGTGCCGATGTGCTCGGTCGCCTTCGGCATCTGGTCGATCGTCGTCACGCCGAGGGCGGCGAGATTGTCGAGGTAGTCGCGGGTCATCTCCTCGGCGAGCTTTTGCATCGTCGTGCCGCGGGCGGCGCTCTCGACGATGATCTTGTCGTCGACGTCGGTGACGTTCACGACCCACGTCACCTTCCAGCCGGAGTAGACAAGGTAGCGCTTGACGGTGTCGAAGATCACCGGGCCGACCATGTGGCCGATGTGACTCGGCTTGTAGACCGTCGGCCCGCAGAGATACATCCCCACCTCGCCTGGGCGCACCGTCTCGAGCGCCTGCTTCTTCCGCGAGAGCGTGCTGTAAACCTCAATCTTCGGCAGGGCCTTCGTCGCCTCGGTCGTCGCCATGGACAGTCCTTCGCTTGCTGTTCGCTTGCTGGTCTTCGACTCGCCCGGCCACGTTCGGCCGGGCAGTTCAGTCGCGCTCGATCAACACCACACACTCCGCGCCGATGGCGAGCTCCTCGCCGATCGGCCCGACCTTCTCGCCCGTCTTCGCCTTGAGCCACACCCGATCGACGTCGATCCCCAAGATCACGGCGACGCGGCTGCGGATCGCGGCGCGGTGCGGGAGGATTTTGGGGCGCTGGGCGAAGATCACGCAATCCAGATTCACAATCCGCCACCCCGCTTCGGCCACCCGGTCGGCGGCGACGTGGAGCATCTCGGCCGAATCCCGCCCCCGATTCGCCGGATCGGTGTCGGGGAAGAGCTCGCCGATATCGCCGAGCGCCGCCGCCCCGAGGATTGCGTCGGTGATGGCATGGAGGAGGACGTCGGCATCGCTGTGGCCGAGGGCCATCCGGTCGTGTGGGATCGCGATCCCGCCGAGCACGAGCGCCGTGCCCGGCCCGAGGCGGTGCGTGTCGTGGCCGAGGCCAACGCGGATCATGGGGGGCCCTCCGGGTGATCGGTCTTTTTCCCCTATACTCCCGCCATGCACAACTCCAGTCAGCCCCGGACAGACGCCCCGAACGCGGCGGGTGAGCCCGTGATCGAGGTCCGGGGGCTCGCCAAGGAGTACCGGGTCTTCGACAAACCCGAAGGGCTGATGGCGAGCGTCACGGGGCTCTTCAACCGGAAAAGCCGGGTTGTCGAAGCCCTCCGGGGAGTCGATCTCCGGGTGGAGAAGGGGGAGTTCGTCGCCATGCTCGGCCCCAACGGCGCCGGCAAGACGACCTTCCTCAAGCTCCTCTCCGGGATCATCACGCCGACCCGCGGCTCGGCCACCGTCCTCGGCAGCGTTCCCTGGGAGCGGACCGACGACTTCCGCCGCCGCTTCGCGCTGGTCATGGGGCAGCGCAATCAGCTGTGGTGGGATCTCCCCGCTGCCGAGAGCTTCCGGCTCCACAAGGAGATCTACCGGATCGACACGCCGCGGTTCGAGCGGACGCGCGACGAGCTCGTCGATCTCCTCGACGTCCGCAAGCTCCTCCTCCGGCCGGTCCGCGATCTCTCGCTCGGTGAGCGAATGAAGCTCGAACTCGTCGCCGCCCTACTCCACGAGCCGGAGGTGCTGTTCCTCGACGAGCCGACGATCGGCCTCGATGTCGTCGCCCAGCATGCCCTCCACCGCTTTCTCGCCCACGTCCAGGCCGAGCGGCAGATGACGGTGATCCTCACCACCCACTACATGAAGGACGTAGCGGCGCTGTGCAAGCGGCTCGTCGTCGTCACCGAAGGGAGCATCCTCTACGACGGGTCGCTCGAGCAGATCGTCGACCGCTTCACTTCCCACAAGATCGTCACCCTCGACCTCGATGCTCCCCCCGACCGGGCCGCCATCGACCGCCTCGGCTTTCCCTGCGAAATCCGCGGGCCGCAGGTGATCCTACGGATCGACCGGACGCGGATCGCCGATGTCCTCCCCGGAATCCTCCGCGGACAGGGGGTCCGCGACGTGTCGGTGGAGGACGTGCCACTCGAGGAGATCGTCGCCGAGATGTTCCGGTCGGGGAGCACCGCCGGCACCGACGGCGCGACGGGGGCCCCGCGATGACATCCGCCGCAAGCCACTCCGCCCCGTCGGGCTTCCTCGCCCGCCGCCTTCAGGGCCTGCGTGTCTGGTGGACGATGCTCGTCATCTGCCTCGAGGAGCGCCTCGTCTACCGGGGCGACTTCGTCCTCGGCACGCTCATGCGATTCCTCCCGATCGTCACGCAGGTCTTCCTCTGGACGGCCGTGTTCGGCGCAACGAGCACGGGATCGATTGCCGGCTACTCCCGCAACGACATCGTCGCCTACTACCTCCTCACGATGGTCTCGCGTGCCTTCTCCAGCATGCCGGGCCTGGCCAGCGGCATCGCGCGCAGCATCCGCGACGGGTCGATCAAGAAATACCTCGTCCAGCCGGTCGACTACGTCGGCTACCTCCTCGCCGCGCGGATTGCCCACAAGCTTGTCTACTACGCCGTAGCGACCCTCCCCTTCGCCGGCGTGTTCCTCTTCTGCCGCGAATACTTTCCGCCGATCCCCGACTGGACGACGCTTGGGGCCTTCTTGCTCTCGCTGGTGCTCTCCTTCCTCCTCGGATTCTTCATGGAGGCGACGCTGGGGATGCTCGGCTTCTGGTTTCTGGAGGTGTCGAGCATCGTGTTTGCCTACATGCTCGTGCAGTACATGCTCTCCGGCCACATGTTTCCCCTCGACATGCTCAGCGGCATCCCCACCGGCGTCGCCGGCGTTAGCGTGGCGGATGTCGTCCGCTTCCTCCCCTTCGAATACACCGCCTACTTCCCGGCGGCGGTGTGGCTGGGAAAGGTGCAGGGGGCGGAGCTCGTGCGGTCGCTCCTCGTGGAAGCGGCCTGGGTGGGGGTGATGATCGTCGCCTGCCGGGTCGCCTGGTGGCGCGGCACGCGACGCTACAGTGCCTTCGGCGGCTAAGGAGCGCTCTGGTGACCCGCTACCTCTCGATCTTCCTCACCTTCGCGCGGGCCTGTCTCGTACGCGACATGACGTTCCGGGCGAACTTCGTCCTCGAGTGCGTCACGAGCCTCGGCTGGATGGCGATGAATCTCGCCTTCTACCTCCTCGTCTTCACTTTCACCCCCGAGATCGGCCTGGGGACGGGCTGGACGAAGGAGCCTTTCTTCGCCTTCGTCGCCACCGGCATGATCATCAACTCGATCGTCCAGGCCCTCTTCATGCCGAGCGCCGAGGAACTCACCGAGATGGTCCGCACCGGCGGGCTCGACGGGATCCTCGTCCAACCGCTCGATGCCCAGTTCCTCCTCTCGATGCACCGGGTCGACTTCTCGGCCTTCGCCAATGGCCTCGTCGGCGTCGGGCTCCTCTGCTGGGCGATCCCCCGCCTGCCGCAGCCGCCGCATCCCGTCGCGATCCTCCTCTATCCGCTCCTCATCGCCTGCGGCGTGGCGATCCTCTACAGCCTCGTGATCATGCTCGCCGCCGCCACGATCCACCTCGGCCGCAACCAGAGCCTCTACGACTTCTGGTTCTATCTGACGAACTTCTCCCGCTACCCCGCCGAGATCTACTCCGGCCCCTGGGGGGGGCCACTGCGGGCCCTGTGCACGTTCGTGATTCCGATCCTCCTGGTCGTTAACGTGCCGGCGCGGGTCATCGCGCAGCCGTTGACGGAGCAGGGGGGGATGATGGTGGCCGGAACGGTGTTCGCCGCCGGGGCCGCGCTCGTGATATCGCGGTGGGTGTTTCAGGCGGCGCTCTCGAAATACCGCAGTGCCTCGAGTTGATGGCGAGTGGATCCAGAGGTTCATGACGAGGAGCAGATTCCATGGCAGCTGATTCCAACGCCGACGTTCACAAGCGCGGCCTCCACGAAGATTCCGCTGCGATCCTCATCGGCGTGGTGCTTGTGGCGCTGGCGCTTGCCATCGGCTGGAGCGGGCGGCCGGCCGAGGATGCGGCCAGCCGCAAGGCTTTCCCGAAGGGCTGGCCGAATCGGCTCGCCGCCACGATCGACAAGCCGCAGACCTGGAGCGACGCGCCCAAGCAAGCCCTCGTCGTCGTCGACAAGAAAGACCCGACGAAGGTCAAGCCGGTCGCGATCCCGATCCTCCTCGGGATGACGTGGGTCGTCGGCATCCTCGCCGCCGGCACGCTGTTGCGAGGCCGCTCACTCCCGGCGGTGATCCCCGGCGCGGTCCTCCTCGCGATTCTCGGAGCCCTTGCCTATCTGATGGCCGCGCAGAAGGTGATCAACTACTACAACCTCGAGTATCCCCTCTGGGCGCTCCTCGTCGGCCTCGTCATCGGCAACACGATCGGCGTCGGAAAGTGGCTCGAGCCGGCACTCCAGGGGGAGTTTCTCATCAAGGCCGGGTTGGTCGTGTTCGGGGCGGAGGTTCTCTTCAGCCGGCTGCTCGAGCTCGGCTTGCCGGGGCTGCTGACGAGCTGGGTGGTGACGCCGATCGTGCTGGTCGTTACGTATCTCTTCGGCGTCCACTGGATGAAGATCCCGTCAAAGAGCCTCTGTATGGTGATCTCCGCCGACATGTCGGTGTGCGGAGTGTCGGCCGCGATCGCCACCGGCGCCGCCTGCAAGGCGAAGAAGGAGGAGCTGTCGCTGGCAATCGGGCTCTCGCTCTTGTTCACCGTGGCGATGATGGTGGTGATGCCGCCGTTCATCCGCTGGGCGGAGATCGATCCGATCGTCGGGGGCGCCTGGCTCGGCGGCACGATCGACGCCACCGGCGCGGTCGTGGCCGCCGGCGAGATGCTCGGCAAGGAGCTCGAGGACAAGCGCCCGGCCGAGGTGGCGGCGACGGTGAAGATGATCCAACACTCGATGATCGGGATCATCGCCTTCGCAGTCGCCGTCTACTGGGCCGGCTGGGTCGACCGCGATGCGGCCGGCCCGAAGACGTCACTCGTTGCCGAGGCATGGCGCCGGTTTCCGAAGTTCATCCTCGGCTTCATCGGCACGTCGATCGTCTGTTCCGCGCTGTTCACGACGTCGCCCGAGCTCGCGCTCCTCGTCGATGGCGCGATCCAGGGATTCACGTCGCGGCTGCGCGGCTGGCTGTTCTGCTGTGGATTTGTCTGCATGGGCCTGCAGACGATCTACCGCGAGCTCGCCCCGACGCTCGCCAGCGGCCGGCCGCTGATCCTCTATTGCCTCGGCCAAGCCCTCAATCTCGCCCTCTCACTGGCGATGGCGAGCCTGACGTTCGGCTGGCTCTTCCGACAGGGGGGGACGCCGTGACACATCCCTCCGGCATCCCCACGATCCCCCCCGGGCTGCGGCTCATCCTCGCCACAGCGATCCTCGCGGCCGTCTGGCTCGTCGTCCTCCCCTCGATCGGCAGGCACCCGGCCGTGGCGCGACACGTGCGGCTGATGGAGGCCTGCGACGCCAATCCCTCGGCAATGGTCTACACGGAACTCGAGCATCTGCCGCTCCGCCCGGCCTGGATCGAGCGCCACCTCGTTCTCTGGCCGACGGGAAACTAGACTGGCGTGCTTCGCGGGGGGAGCCATGGCCTGTCGGCCGGTCCGCCCCACACGCTCGGAGTCATCATGCCCCTCTCCCTCGCCTTCTCCTCCAACGCCTACCTCGACGTTCCCGTGGAACAGGCGATCCGCCGGATCGCCAGCTTCGGATACATTGGGATCGAGCTCCTCGCCGACGTCCCCCACGCCTGGCCCGCCGGCCTGCTCGGCGTCCAGAAAGACTCGATCCGCCGGGCGCTGGCCGAGTCGGGCCTGGTGATCTCGAACATCAACGCGTTCATGATGAACGCCATCGCCGATCCCCGGCAGCCCTACTGGCATCCCGGCTGGACCGACCCCGATCGCCACTACCGAGCGATCCGCCGCGAGCACACGAAGCGCGCCCTCCGCCTCGCCGCCGAACTCGGCGCGAAGACGATCTCCACCGAGCCCGGTGGCGAGGTCGCCGAGGGACAGACCTATGCCCAGGCCACCGACATCTTCTACGACGAGATCATGCCGGCCCTCGACGTGGCCGCGGAAGTCGGGGTGACGCTCCTGATCGAGCCGGAGCCGGGGCTTTTGATCGAGAAGTTCGGGCAGTACCTCGAGTTTGCCGAGCGTGTGAATCACCCCGCCCTCGGCCTCAACTTCGACATCGGCCATGCCTACTGCGTCTCCGAGGATCCGGCCGAGTGGGTGCCGATCATGAAGCCCCACACGAAGCACTACCACTTCGAGGACATCGCCGCGACGCGGGTTCACCACCACCTCGTTCCCGGTGACGGGGCGATCGACTTCGACGGCGTGTTCCGCGCCATTGCCGAACACACCCCCGACATCTGGGTGACCGTCGAGCTCTACCCCAACCGCGCCAAGCCCGACGAAGCCGCGAAGGCCGCACGGGATTACCTCCAGGCCAGTGCCGGCCGGGCCGGCGTGGCGATCGGGTGACGCGCATGGGGCACCTGCTCGCCTGGGCCCGGCTCCTGCGGCTGCCGAATCACTTCACGGCGATTGCCGACGTCTTGGCCGGCTATCTCGTCGTTGCCGGGCTGACCTCGCTTCACGCCCGGCCGGCGATGCTCCTGGCCGCCGCGGCGGGCTGGGCGTTCTATGCCGCCGGCATGGTGCTAAACGATGTCTTCGATGTCGCCCTTGATTCCGTCGAGCGCCCCGAGCGACCGCTCCCCTCCGGGCAGATCAACGTGAAGACGGCAGCGCTCGTTGGCCAGGGGTTGCTGGCGCTCGCTGGCCTGGGAGCCTGCAGCGCGGCCTTTGCCTCGGGGTATCCGGCGCCGGCGCTCGTCGGGGCGGGGCTCACCGCAGCGATCTGGACCTACGACCGGCACGCGAAGGGCACCCCCTTCGGCCCGGCCGTAATGGGGCTCTGCCGGGGGCTCAACTGGCTCCTGGGAATGGCTGCCGCCGGCGGCCCGCTGCTCCCGCCCCACTGGCTGATCCCGGTGGGAATCGCCGTCTACGTGGCGGGAATCACGCTCTACGCCCGCGACGAGGCGACGACCAGTAGGCGAGCGGCGCTGGCGCGGGCCACGGCCGTGATGGCCCTCGGGCTCTTGCTTGCCGGCTCGGGCGCGTTCTTCGGCGTGCGGGCTTCCACCGGCGCGATCCCCTGGGCGGGCACGATTCAGCCCAGGATGGCGGTCGACCGGCTCACCGCCTGGGCCGTCCTCTGGTCGATGGTGTCGGCCTCGATCCTCCTCCGCGCCGCCACTGGCGTCCTCAACCCCGTGCCGCAGGCTGTCCGCGCGGCGGTTGGCAATGCGATCATGTCGCTGATCACGCTCGACGCAATCCTCGTGCTCTCCGTCTGCGGCGAGCCCTGGGCCGTGGTGATTCTCACCCTCCTCGCGCCGTTCCATCTTCTGCGGCGATTCATTCCCCCCACCTGACCGGCATCCGCCGCCGCCATGCGCCCCGGCTTCAGCACCAACAGCATCGGCGACGTGCCACCGGCCGACGCCGTCGCGATCCTCGCCGACCTGGGCTACCGGTCGCTCGCGCTCACCCCCGATCACGGTCTCTTCTCAGGCGTAGCCACCGGCAGCCTCGCCGGCCTCTCCGCCGAGATCGATCGCTGGCGTTCGCTCCTGGCCCGCGCGGGAATGGCCTGCGTCATCGAATCGGGCGCCCGCCATCTCCTCGATCCCCTCCGCAAGCACGAGCCGACGCTCGTCTCCCCCGATCCCTCCGCCCGGAAGCGCCGCGTCGACTTCCTGCTCGCTGCGGTCGACCTCGCCGCCGAGCTAAACGCCACTTCGAGCGCCAAGTCGGACGCTCCCTGCCTCTCCCTCTGGTCGGGCGTGGGGCGCGACGCGGCCGACGAGGCGACCATCCTCGACCGGCTCTGCGCAGGCCTCAACTCCGTCATCGAGCGGGCCACGCAGCGCGGCGTGCAACTGGGATTTGAGCCAGAGCCGGGGATGGTGATCGACACGGTTGCCCGGTGGGCCATGCTCCGCGACCGCCTCGGCAATCCGGAGTGCTTCGGTCTCACCGTCGATCTCGGCCATCTCGAATGCCTGGGGGAATGGCCCCTCGCGGCGAGGCTCGAGCCCTTCGCGGCGAACATCGTCAACGTCCATGTCGACGACATGCTCGCCTGCCGCCACGATCATCTCCCCCTCGGGGCTGGCGACGTCGATTTTGCCGCCCTGCTCCCCCTTCTCGCCTCCGCCGGCTATGACGGGGGGCTTCATGTCGAGCTTCCCCGCCAGTCCCACCGCTGGCTCGACACCGCCCGCGAATCGTTTTCCTTTCTCGCCCGCCATCTTCCTCCAGCCCCCGTTCACTCTCCCCGGAGCTACCGATGACCGACGCCGCCGACCCCAAGCCGCTCCACGTCCTCTTCCTCTCGGTGCCCGGCTTGCGGCCTGAAGACCTCGCTCGGATGCCGGTCGTGGCCGGTCTTGCCGCGCTCGGAGGGAAGGTGCCGCTCGCGCCCTGCTTCCCCGCCGTCACGTGCCCGGTGCAGGCCACGCTGACCACCGGCGGCACGCCGCGGAAGCACGGGATCGTGGCCAACGGCGTCTACGACCGCGACGAGCACGAGCTCGAAATGTGGATTAGCCCCGACTCGGTCCACCGGATCCCGAGGATCTGGGACCGCCTCAAGGCCTCCCGGCCGGAGCTGCGCACTGCCGCCTGGTTCATCCTCCAGTCGAAGCACGCCACGGCCGATCTCGTCTGCCTCCCGGCCCCGAAGCACAACCCCGACGGCACCGAGACGATGTGGTGCCACACGAACCCGGAGCCGCTCTACGCGAGCCTCCGCGAAAGCCTCGGCGACTTCCCGCTCCACAAGTTCTGGGGCCCGCTGGCCGGGATCGATTCTTCGCGCTGGATCGCGAAGAGCTTCCTCGCCGCCGCCCAGGATGCGCCGCCGCATCTGGCCGTCGTTTATCTCCCCCACCTCGACTACGCCGCGCAGCGTCAAGGCCCCGACAGCGACGCCGCCCACGCCGCCTGCGGCGAGCTCGACGCCGAGATCGGGGCCCTCGTCGAGGAGTATGGCCAGCTCGTGGGCGTGGAGAATCTCGTCGTCGTCGTGGCGGGCGAATACCGGATCCGTCCGGTGACGCACGCCGTCTTCATCAACCGCATCCTCCGCGATGTCGGCTTGCTCGTCGTCAAGGATTCCCCCGACGGGGAGCTGATCGACATGGAGAAGAGCCGGGCCTGGGCGCTGGCCGATCACCAGGTGGCCCATGTCTTTCTCAAGCTCGGCCTGGCGCGTGAGGAGCGTGATCGGCTCGTGCAGCAGATCCACACCCTCTTCGACACCCGTCGCGGCGTGAAGCAGGTTTACTCTGGCACGGCGCTGGTGGGCGCGGCGCTCTCCGACACCCCCGTCCCGGCGCTGGCCAGCCACTGCGGCGACGTCGTGCTCGAAAGCACGCCGGAGGCCTGGTTTGCCTATCCGTGGTGGAGCGACGTCAACAAGGCCCCGACCTTCGCCCGGACGATCGACATCCACAAAAAGCCGGGCTACGACCCACTCGAGATGTTCATCGACCGCACCGCCCCGCCGCCGCCGGGGATGCCGTTCGGAATCCCGCTCGACACGAACCTCGTCAAGGGCTCGCACGGCGCGATCGACGCCGATGATCCCCACGAAACGATCCTCATCTGCTCCCGCCCCGACGTGATTGGCTCAGAGCCCCTCCAAGCCCGCGACGTGGCCGGGATCGTGCTCAAGCTCTTCAGGGCGAAGTGAGGCGCTACGCTCGCTGCAAAGCGTCACCGACAACTTCGTAGCGCGTAGGCGAGGCGGGGATCGGCGAACGCTTGAGGAGAGAGGAGGTGCCTCCGACGAACGACGAAACTTTTGCCGGCCCTGCCGACGGACCACCCACAGGCTCGCCACCCAGGGTTCCGTCACAAACGTGGCTTCGGGGTCGCCCGTGCCCCGTCGCCGGACGTTCGCCTCGGCCATCCTTGGCCT
>CAJAYZ010000131.1 GCA_903949225.1 uncultured Planctomycetaceae bacterium | reverse complement strand
GGCCGGCCTCGGCCCGGCCATGCTCGAGCGCCGCGGGGGAGCCGTCGCCGACGTCGGCGAGGACGACGACATCGAGCGACTTCGTGACGTTGTCGAAGACCACGAGCCGGTCGTAGAAGGCGAAGCTCAGATCGGGGAGGTCACGGTCGTCGGCGGGCGCGTCGGGAAGATCCTCGACGTAGCGGACCGCGTCGTAGGCGGCATAGCCGATCACGCCGCTGGTGAACGGCGGGAGTTCGGCAACGTGGGCCGGGCGGAAGGGGGCCATGCGGCGCTGGAGCTCGGCAAAGGGATCGTCCGATTCGAGCGACTCGCTGCCGCCGGGAAGGCTTGTGCCGGTGACGGTGACGTGCTTTCCTCGGGCCTCGAGGAGGAGGAACGGATCGGCGCCGAGAAAGCTGTAACGCCCCACCTTCTCGCCGCCGACGACACTCTCGAACAGGCACCCGCAGGGGCCGGCATCGATGCGGGCGAAGGCCGACAGCGGCGTCAGCCCGTCGGCGAACAGGCGGCGCCACACCGGAACGAGGCGGTGGTCAGCCGCCAGGGCCCGGAAGCGGGCGGGATCGGGGAGGCAGGAGTCCGGGAGGGACGGTGCAGGCGACATGGAGAGGCAGTGTCGGGCGGTGGCGCTGCGGCGAATGGCCACAGACTACCCCGGCACGCCTCCCACCTCCACCCCGCCGGGCGAACAGGCCCGATCGCAGCCGACGACCGTGCCGGGGGGGCAATTCGGTGTCCGAAGCCCTGGCACGGGGCGACGTTGCGGAGAGGGAACGGATATGATTCAAAGCTCTTCCCTCGGCACGGTGTGTGCCGGGGAGCGGACAGGCCGAACGTGCGGGGATGCCATGAAGTGCCAGCAGTGCGACAACCCGGCGGTGTTCCACATCACCGAGCTCGAGGCGGGCAATGTCCGCGAAGTCCATCTCTGCGAGGAGCATGCCCGCGTCTACCTCAATCAATCCGAAGGGGGCGACGGGGGCGATCCGGGTGAGCCCGGGGCTGTCGAAGGGAAGGGGCAGAAAGGGGGCGGGCTGTCGGGGCCGCTGGGCGTCGGACAAACGGCCGAGGATCTGGCAGTCCTCGACAAGCGCTGCTGTGACATGTGTGGGATCACGTTTTTCGAGTTTCGCAATCAGGGTCGCCTCGGCTGCCCCCACGACTATCTTCAATTCGAGAAGGAACTCGATCCCCTCATCGCCAACATCCACGGGGCGACCGAGCACACCGGGCGACGCCCGTCGCGGCCCGTCCCGGCGGGGGTGGATGCCGGGAGCGGCACCGATGGCCTGACGACGATCATCGGCCTGCGGCGCGGGATGAAGGAGGCGATCTCGCGGGAGGATTACGAATCGGCGAAGGAGGCCCGGGACGCCATCCGGGGGATCGAGGACGCTTGGACGCCGCCGGCCGCCAAGGCCGGGGAGGAGAACGCATGAGGCTCGACACGCTCACCAACTCGATCGGGGAATGGCTCCGGGGAACCGGTCCCGATTCCGACATCGTCATGAGCAGCCGGGTGCGTCTGGCACGCAACCTCGCCCAATTTCCCTTCGTGAGCCGGGCCACGGAGCAGGACCGGGCCGACACCGAGCGCGTGCTCCGCGAGCGGATCGCGGCGGTGCCGGTGGGGCGGGAGCTCGATTACATCGACGTCGGTCACCTCGAGGAGATCGACCGGCGCTTCCTCGTCGAGAGGCAGCTGATCAGCCGCGAGCATGCCGATGCCCAGGGCGCACGGGGCGTCGCGATCGACCGGCTCGAACAGGTGAGCCTGATGATCAACGAGGAGGATCACCTCCGCATTCAGTGCATGCACAGTGGCCTCGACCTCCATGGCGCTTGGGAGCAGATTAAGGTCGTCGACGACCAGATCGAGCGGGCCGTCTCCTATGCCTTCCACCCACGCTGGGGCTACCTCACCGCCTGCCCCACGAACGTCGGCACCGGGATCCGCGTGAGCGTGATGCTCCACCTCCCGGCGCTCGTCATCACCCGGCAGATCGACAAGGTCTTCCGCAGCCTCCACAAGATCTCGCTGGCCGTCCGCGGGCTGTATGGCGAAGGATCGCAGGCGATGGGCGACTTCTACCAGATCTCCAACCAGACCACGCTCGGCCGGACTGAGGACGAGCTCGTCCAGCAGGTGGCCGATGTCGTGCCGGTGCTCATCGACTACGAGCGGCGGGCCCGCGACTTCCTCGTCCGTGAGACGCAGCAGAATGTCCACGATCAGGTGAGCCGGGCCTACGGCATCCTCCGCACCGCCCAAACGATCAGCAACGAGGAGACCATGCAACTCCTCTCGCGGGTGCGAATGGGGGTGCTCCTCGGGCTGATCGGCGACGTCAAGCTCTCCGACATCAACTCCCTCCTCATCCGCACGCAGCCCGCGCACCTCCAGAAGCTGCGCGGAGGCGACGAGGATTCGAGCGACGACATCGAGCGGGCCCGCTACCTGCGGCACCACTTCGAGGGGGGCGATTCGCCGTCCCGGGCTACTGCCAACTGACGCGTCGGCCGCTGGCCCTTGCGATCACCCCGCGCCGGATTCCGCCGGCGGCTCGACCCCCAGCTTCGCTCGCAGTGCCGGCACGACCGGCGGCGGCACGAATTGACGGAGGGCTTCGTCCCCCGCCAGCGGCGTGATCTGCTTGAGGAGCGACGAGGAGATGTGGGAGTACTGCGAGTCGGACATCAGGAACACCGTCTCGACCGCGGGATCGAGCTTCCGGTTGGCGAGCGTCATCGTGAACTCGGCATCGATGTCGGTCAGCGAGCGGACGCCGCGGAGGAGGACGCGGGCCCCCTGCTCGCGGACGAACGCTACCGACAGTCCGCCGTAAAGCGCCACCCGGACATTGGCGAGGTGGGCGACCGAGGCCTTCACAAGCGTCACCCGCTCCTCGAGGGTGAACATCGGGTGCTTGTCGGGGTTGATGCCGACGCCGACGACAATTCGCCCGAAGATCCGGCTGGCCCGTTCGATGACGTCGAGGTGGCCGAGGGTGATCGGGTCGAAGCTACCGGTATAGACGGCGGTCGTCCCGACATCGGCCCCGTTTTGGGGGTGCGGGGAGGCAGCGGTCGGCAGGCTGGGGGGCATGGCGGTCAAGGCCTCAACAACAGCGGCGAGGAAGGGGCGGAAGGAGTGGGAAGAAGGAGCGGGGAGCCCCAGGATGCCGGCTTCGTCGCCTGGGAACATCCGACCCGATGGCACGATTGGAGGATTCAAGCCATAATCGCCGGCCCCAGAGCCTGTTCCCTGCCGACGATTATGCTGACCGGGAGGGATTGGGCGAAATCGATTCGGGGGTCCCAGGTCGTGTCAGAGGGAGATTCAGTCCGGTGACGAAGTTCTTACCAATGACGGGGATGGTCGTTTCCGGTCTCGTCGGAATCCTGTTTCTCGCCGATCTGGCGGTCAAGGTGCCGTTTCGCCGGGTGAGCGTTCCCCTGGATGTCGGCTTCCTCATCGCCAGCCTGATCGTTGCCTACCTGAGTTGGTCGGTTCTCGACACGGCCAAGACCTGATCGGCGCGCCGTTTGCGCAGACGCTTTTGTGCAGCGCAGGCGCTTTTGATCGGGGAAGTGACTCCGTCTGGCGTGATCGTTTCCCGCGGCGTCGCTCTTGCCCATCTTTTGCCGGGCCAGGCCGGTCAGGCCGCGCGGAGGACGGATCCGCCGTGGACCTGCCCGCCCGAGCCGAGCAGGCTCGGCAGATCACCGAGCCGCGCGAACCGTTTCGGGTGGCGCCCAGCCCGGTGGGCCGCGATCACTCTCGTCAGCCGGTCGGCGGTGGCCAGGATGCCCGCTCCAGCTTGCGAAACGGTGACGACCGTGAGCGAGCCGGCGGCCGGGCCACCGATCCAGGGTAGCCAGCGGCCAAGCACGCTCCCGGCTCGCGTCGGCGTCGACTCCACTTCCCACAGTCCCCAGACGACGCTCCGACAGGCCCAGCCCTCCGGGGCGGGACGGCGACTTCCGCGCGTCACATCGTCGAACCGATCGACAACGGCGGTGCGGATCCCCTCGGCAACGAGGAGATCACGCTGTGCGATCGTGCCCCTGTCGGCCACGACCACGCCATCGACGGCGGTGCGGCGGAGGCTGATGAGATGCTGCCGGAGGCGTTGGCGGGAATCGGTTTCCGTGCCGTCGAGGACCAGGGCCCAGCTCTGGTCGGCCGTCAGACGGCTGAGGCGCTTGAGCGTGTCGCCGTCGGCAACCCAGGTCACCGCGGCGTCCGTGTTGCGGATGCTCGCGGCAAGCGTCTCGAAGCCGTCGGCGGTGATGGTGGCATCGATCCGGGCGAGGATGACCACCGTCGCCGGTGTGGTGTCGTTCGGCACGTAAACCTCCTGCCGGTGGGCGTGCGACCGACCCCCTTTCCGGCTATCCAACGCTATCGACGAAGGCTTTCCCGTCCCTCCAGCCGGAGCCAGCCACGCGGCGCCACCGTCACCAACCGCGGCCGGGGGACGTGCCGATCAGGCAAGCTCTGCGGGAGTGGCGTGGTCTGTCCGGCGGGCTTCTTGCCAGCGGAGGATCGCCTCGACCAGGCCAGCGGCGCTCGAGTCCACCGCCTCGCAGTCGGGGGGGAATCCGAGCGCCGTCAGGACCCCCGACGTGACCGGGCTGAGCGAGGCGATCCGCCATCTCCGCATCCGCTCCCCGAACAGCCGCACCGCCCCTTCGGCGATGGCGCCGCTGGTGATCGTCACCCAATCGATCGGCGCGGCGTCGAGCCGTGCCTCGTCGTTGCCGTCGAGCGTCGCCACCGGACGGGTCGCATAGGCCGCCACCTCGACCACCTCATGCCCGGCCTGTTCGAGTTCGCGGCGCATCACGTCGCGGCTGCGGTCGGCCCGGATGAGGAGCACCCGGCCGCCTCGGAGCGTGGGCAGAAGTGCGGCGACCATCCCTTCCGAACTGGCCGTCGCCGGGACGAGGTCGCAGGCCAGGCCGGCTTCCCCGAGTGCCGCTGCGGTGGCGGCCCCGATCGCCGCCAGCCTGGCTGTGCCGAGGAGGCGGGCATCGCGTCCTGCGGCCCGCAACCGGGCCGTGAACGACCTGACACCGTTGACACTCGCAAACACGATCCAGTCGAACGTCGCGGCCTTCCCGATCGCGTCGTCGAGCGCCGCCCAATCCCCGGGAGGGGCAATCCGCACGACGGGAAGGTGGACAGGCTCGCCGCCGAGCGTGGCGACGGCTGCCGCCAGCTCATCGGCCTGACCGGCCGGCCGGGTGAGGAGGATCCGCTGGCCGGCACGCGCGCGGGTGTCGGCGGACGGCCTGGGAGCGGTGACGTCGCCGACGATGACGACTGCTGGCGAGGGCCACTGATGCTCGGCAAACGCCTGCGCGAGCGTGCCCAGCGTGGCCGTGGCGATCTGTTGATCGGGCCAGGAACAGCGGCTGACGATCGTCACCGGGGTGGCGCTCGAGCGCCCGGCGGCGACAAGGGCGGCGGCCCATCGTCCCGCCCGCGCGACCCCCATGTAGACCGCGAGCGTTCCGGGGAGTGCCGCGAGCGCCTCGAGATCGACTGGGCTGACTTTTTCGTCGGCCTCATGCCCCGTGACGATCGTGAGATTCGATGCGGCGGCCCGGCTCGTGAGTGGCACATCCGCTGCGGCTGCAGCCGCGAGCGCCGCGGTCACTCCAGGGACGATCTCCACAGGAATGCCGGCAGCACGGAGCGGTGCGGTCTCCTCGGCGAGCCTGCCGAAGACGCCGGGGTCCCCCCCTTTGAGCCGCACCACGCGCCGTCCTGCCGAGGCGAGCTCGACCAGGAGCCTACCGGTAGCCTCTCCGGGATCGCCGTTGGTGGCGTCACGGGGGACCGGGATCCGGATCGCCCGCGAACTGGCCAGATCGAGGATCGCCGCGGGGACCAGCGTGTCGTGGACGATGGTTTCAGCCGAGCGGAGGCGCTCGAGGCCACGGAGCGTGATCAGCTCGGGGTGGCCAGGCCCGGCCCCGACAAACGACACGCGGCCGTCGTCGGGGACTCCATCGGCGGTGGCCGGCGTGCGGTGGGAGGGAGCCATGACTTGCTTCGGGACGAACATCGGGCCGCGATCGGGCTGGCACGCTCGGGCCCTTTGAGGGGCTCCGACGGGAGGGCTACACTCTAGCTGTCCGTGGGCAAAGTCATCCCTGTCCTCTTTTCACGGTGTCGACCGGAGGAAACGCCGAGGTTTACCGGGGTGTCCGTCGCCGCATCCGGTTCGTCGGGGAATTGGCTCCACAGCCAGCCTAGCCGCATTCAGCCTGGCTTCGATCAGACCTGGCTTCGATCAAATTAGATCCTCCCTTTCCACCCCTCAACAGTCCGACGCGACCCACCATGGCGAATGACCCTTCTTCCGGGCTGGCCGGCGACCCGACAGCCTCTCCCTCCGCGGCGCTCCTGTCGCCGGCGGAGCGATCGAGGCTCGCCCAGACCTTCCAGGCCGGCACCAAGAATCTCACGGCAAATGCCGACTACGCGATCGAGATGTACACCGCGTGCGTCGTCGGCGATCCGGGCAACGCCGTCTACCTCCAGGCGTTCCTCGGCGTCCTCCGCAAGAAGCATCCCCCCAAGAAGACCGGCGGTCTGGCGTCTTTGTTCGGCGGATCGAAGGGGGGCGGGCTGTGGAAGAAGGTGAATGCAGGCCAGCATCGGGATGTCATCAAGCAGGGGGTCGACATCCTCAAGGCCAATCCCTACGACACCGGCGCCCTGTTGGCGATGGCGGAGGCTTGCAATCAGCTTTCCTTCCCGGCGACGAGGCAGGTCTATCTCAAGAGTGCCCTCGACGCAGCGCCTGCCGATCCCGAGGTGAACCGGCACTGCTCCAAGTTTGCCGCTGAGATCGGCGAATACGATCAGGCGATCGCCTGCTGGGTGCGGATCGGCAACGTCAAGTCGTTCGCAGAGGAGGCCGAAAAGGAGATCGCCCGACTCCAGGTAGAGAAGACGATCGCCGCCGGCCAGGGGATGACGGGTCGCCCCGCGCCCTCAGGCGCTGCGAAGTCGGGAGTGGGCAAGGCTCCTGCCCCCGCCCCGAGCGCGGCTGCGCCCGCGGAAGGGGGCGAGAAGGGCCGAATTGCCGAGCTCAAGCGTTCGATCCGCGACAATCCCACCGAAATCGAGCCCTACCTCGAACTCGCCGATCTCCTCGAAAAGGAGAAGACCATTGAGGAGGCGCAGGCCGTTCTCACCCAAGCGTTGTCGGCGTCGGGGGGGGAACTCAAGGTCCGCGAGCACATCGAGGACCGGCAGTTGCGCTGGGGGAAACAGAGGGTTCTCGCCGCCGAGCGGCGGCTGGAGTCAGACGACACCCCCGAGCACCGCGCCACGCTCGAACGGCTCCGGGCCGCCCTCATCAAGCAGGAAGTGGAGATCTATGCCGCCCGGGTCTCCCGATATCCCGAGAATCCGACCTGGAAATACGAGTTGGCGATGCGTCTCAAGCTGGCGGGGAGCTTCGCCGAGGCGATCAAGCAGTTTCAGGAGGTGCTCGGCGACTCCCGCCGCAAGGGGGTCGTGGCGTTGGAACTCGGGGAGTGCTTCCAAAAGATCAAGCAGTACCAACTCGCCATGCAGAACTACGTCACCGCGGTCGAATCGCTCACCGACCGGGAAATCGAGCTTCGCAAGCGGGCGCTCTACCGGGCCGGGGTGCTCGCCAGCGGCCTGGAGGACCTCGACGGGGCCAAAAAATACCTCTCGATGCTCGCCGGCCTCGATTTCGGCTACCGGGACGTCGCCCAACGTCTGGACAAACTCGGCTCCGTCAAGGATAAAGGGAGCTGATGCGGGGCTCCGAGCCCCATTTCCGACCATCCCAGCGCCCCTGGCGCTCCCCAAAGCCCTGCCGACGGAACCATGCCCCATTCAGCCAATGCCAAGAAGCGTCTTCGTCAAAACCTCCGCGATCGCGAGCGGAACCGGGCCACGAAGTCGGTGATCAAGACGCAGATTCGCAAGCTTCTCGAGTCGATCCGCGGTGGGGATGTGAAGGGCGCCAACGAGCAGCTCCGCACCGTCGCCAAGAAGGTCGATCAGGCTGCGTCGGCCCGCGTCGTTCACCCCAACCGGGCCGCTCGGATCAAGTCACGCCTCTCGGCCCGCATTCTTGCCGCCTCGAAGGCCACCGCCTGATCGAGCGGTCGAGGCGGTTGGTCAAGCACACGCCGGGATCGACTTGGGCAGTGGCCCAGGATCCCGGCTGAAGCCAGCGGGGTCGCGCCCGCTGGCCTGCATCAGCCTCCGCTGGCTGCATCAGCCTCCGCTGGCCTGCAGTCAGCCTTCGCTGGCCTGCAGTCAGCCTTCGCTTGTCACGACCAATCGATGCTCGTGGCGGCGAACACCGGGCCCTCGATGCAGGTCCGCTTGTAGTCCCAGCCCCCCTCGTCGTCTTTGACACGAGCGACGCACGTGAAGCAGATGCCGATCCCACAGGCCATCGGCGCCTCGAGAGAGACGTGGCACCCCAGCCCCCGTCCCTCCGACCACTGGCTGACGGCGGCCATCATTCCGTCCGGGCCGCAGCACGCGACATGGCGGGGGGCGTCGGTCTCCCCCCCGGCAGAGGCCGGATAGAGGCTGTCGAGAAGGTCGATCACCGTCCCGCGTTTGCCGGTCGAGCCGTCGAGGGTGGCAAGGTGCACATCGAGGCCGGCCCGCCGGAAGTCATCGATGTCGCCGAAGGCCGCGTCGCGTGAGGCCCCCCAGCAGAAGGTCACCCTCTCCCCCGCCGCCACCCGGTCGCGGCCGAGCGTGAGGAGGGCTGTCTGACCGATCCCCCCAGCCACAAGGAGAAGGTGGCCGGTCGTCGGCACGTCGCTGTAGCCGTTGCCGAGCGGGCCCCAGAGCGTCATCCGCTCGCCGGGGCCGAGACTTTTAAGGGCCGTGGTGAATCGGCCGTGGGCGACGTAGACAAAGTCTGCGAAACGACGCTCGGAGCGCTCGCCCTGGGGAGTGTCGTCGTCGGCTGAGCGGTAGGTGTCGTAGAAAGCGAGGGGACGGCCGAGGAGCGGGTCGACCCGGTCGGCGATCCGGAGCATGGCAAACTGCCCGGCCTCCGCCGAGGCGGCGATGTTGGGGCACTCCACCCGGAGGCGGTAGGTGTTGGCGGCGGTCTGCCGGTGCGACACGATCACCGCGTCTTCAACGCGGCGCGACGGGGACGACGGGCAGGGCTGCGGCGGTGTGGTTTTCATCGGGCTAGCAGGCTCCGGAGCGGCTCAGGAATCCTTTTTCTTCCGCCACGTCGAGGCTTTGCCGGCGCGCTTTCGCCGTCCCCCGGGGAGCGGCGGCCGGGAGTCGTCCTGGCCAGCCGGGCGCGGCGGGCGGGCCGATCCATCCCCGCGTGGCGGGCGCGGTGGGCGGCCGGTGCCCTCGCCATCACGGGGAGGGCGCGGGGGCCGGCCCGTAGGCGGCCGACGTCCACCGGCAGGCGGGGGCCCTGCCCCTTCGGCGCGGTCGAGGAAGCGGGGACGGGCGGGGCGATCCTCTCGATCACCTTGC
>CAJAYZ010000130.1 GCA_903949225.1 uncultured Planctomycetaceae bacterium | reverse complement strand
TTCCAGGGGGAGCACTACACCAACGGCTGGCTGCCGAGCCTCTATCAGGGGACGCTTGTCCGCCCCGGTGAACCGCGGATCCTCAACCTCGACCCCGCGCCCCTCCTCCGCGGCTCGCCGCAGGCCCGGCAGCTCGCCCTCCTCGAGAAGCTCAACGACGACCATGCCCGCGAGCATCCCGGCGAGCACGACCTCCAGGCGCGGATCGCCAGCTACGCGCTCGCCGCCCGGATGCAGACGGCCGCCAAGGAAGCGCTCGACATCTCCACCGAGCCGCCCCATGTCCGCGCCCTCTACGGCGTCGACAACCCGGCCACAGCCGACTACGCCACGCGCTGCCTCATCGCCCGCCGGCTCGTCGAGCGCGGCGTCCGCTACGTTCAGGTGCTCAATGCAGGGCAGTCGTGGGACCATCACGGCGGCATCAAGAGCGCCCTCCCGGCCAGTTGCCTGGCCGTTGACCAGCCTTCGGCGGCCCTCGTCGCCGATCTCAAGCAGCGTGGCCTCCTCGACTCGACGGTGGTCCACTGGGGAGGCGAGATGGGGCGGCTGCCGGTCCTTCAAAACGACGGCGGCCCGGAGAAGTGGGGACGTGACCACAACACCTACGGCTTCGCCCAGTGGGTGGCGGGGGGCGGCTTCAAGGGGGGCTGCACGTACGGCGAGACCGACGAGTGGAGCCACAAGGCGGTGAAGGACGTCGTCCATCACTACGACTGGCACGCCACGCTCCTCGACCGCTTCGGCTTCGACCACAAGCAGCTCGTCTACAAGCGCGAGGGGCTCGCCGCCTCCCTCACCGACGGCCAAGACGCCCGGGTCGTGACCGACATCCTTGCCTGACCGGTCACGCGACCGGGCGAGCGTGGGCTGATCCGCTCCGGGCCGCGGCGGACCTGCTATGCTTCTGCCCCACCCAAGGAGCCACCATGACCGACGACGCCAACGCCCAGAGCCACCTCGACGCCCCGCCGATGTCCCATGAGGATCCGGGGGCGGTCGAGCTCGTCCGCTTCTGGGTCACCCCCGACATGGCCACCCAAGTCAGCCTGCGGACCGCCTTCGAAGATCCCAACGCCTGGGGGATTCTCCTCGTCGATCTCGCCAATCACGTCGCCGACGCCTACGCCCGCGAAGGGGAGGACCGCGACCGGGTGCTTGCCCGGATCAAGGACGCCTTCGACGAGGAGTGGGACAACCCCACCGATCTCGATCCTGACTCGGAAGAATCCGACGAGGGCGACGAGGCCTGAGGCGCCGATCGGCGGCGACCGGGCGTTTTGCGGCACGCGCGATGCAACATGCCCCGGGTGCAAGGGTTTGAAACAGCTTTCCATGGCGAAAAGGTGTACCGAACGGAGCGTTCATCGGCGGCTTTTGCGTTGGATCGGGTTCTGGCACGCCCTATGCTGAGCGAGGGGACTTGCCCCCGCTCGGGCGTTCTCATCAACCCGTTCCGCAGGAGAGCCACCATGGCCCCTCGCAGCCAGTCGCGTCGCACACGCCCCGGGCCCCTCGCCATGGAATCGCTCGAGACGCGATTCCCACTGACCGCGTCAGCGGTCGGCCTCGATCCCCTCGACGGCACGCTCTCGATTCGCTGCACCGATTCCGACTCCGCAGTGACCCTCCGCGTCGCCACCATCGGCTCGGGCATCGCAGCCTTCCAGCGGCTCTCCGTCGTCGAGGGGGGCCGCTCCCTGGGGAGTTGGCCGCTCGCGGCGGTGTCGCGAGTCACGTTTACGGGAGGAATCCGCAATGACAGCTTCGACGGCTCGGTCGTTTCCAAGCCGATGACGCTTCTGGGCAACGACGGGATCGACACCCTCGTCGGCGGCCGCGGACGGAACACGATCGATGGCGGCAACGGCGCCGACATCCTCCGCGCCGTCGGGCCATCCACCTTTTACGGGCAGGACGGCAACGACCGAATCACCGCCGGCGGAGGCGACGACACGATCGAAGGGAACGGCGGCAACGATGTCATCGATGCCGGCGGGGGCAACGACGAGGTTTACGGGGGGGCGGGCAACGACACGATCATCGCCGGGGCCGGCAACGACCGGGTGTGGGGAGACGACGGCAACGACGGGATCCTCGGCGGCGATGGCAATGACGCCCTCGACGGCGGCGCCGGAGTCGACGGCATCAGTGGAAACGCCGGCCTCGACACGATCCGCGGCGGCATCGACGCCGACCTGATCAGCGGCGGCGCCGATGCCGACACGATCTGGGGCGACGCCGGCAACGACATGCTCTCCGGCGACGACGGCGATGACACGATCCATGGCGGCAGCGGCTCCGACACGATCCGCGGCTTCGCAGGACGCGACACCCTGGACGGTGGCGACGACGCCGACACGATCCTCGGCGGCGTCGGTGATGACTCCATCGCCGGAGGCCTCGGCAACGATCGGATCTGGGGCGGACTCGGCCTCGACACACTCGACGGGGAGGACGGCGACGACACGATCCTCGGCGGTGCCTTGGCAGACGTCATTCGCGGGGGCCGTGGCGACGACACCATCGATGGCGAGGCCGGCGAGGATCGGATCTTCGGCGGCTCGGGGTACGACACGCTCCGTGGCGGCCCGGGGCGCGATCTCCTCAACGGCGGCGATCATCTCGACAACCTCGACGGCGGTGACGGGGATGACTGGCTCGTCGCCATCGACGACCTCTCGCTCGACCGGCTCACCGGGGGCGCCGGCAAGGATGCGTTCTGGCGCGACCTCGGGGTGATCTCCTCCGACATCGTCACCGATCTCTCCGCTGCCGACGCCGACAACGGCGTCTCGTCGTTCGCCAATCCCGGTGCCGATCGGACGCTCGACGGCGACGCGATCGCCGGGCCTGCCTTCACCGCGGGACTCGCCACCGCCTCCTTCGCCGGCAATCCCCTTTTCTCGTCGTTCGGTCCCCGTGGCACCGACATCAACCAGGGAGTGGTGAGCGACTGCAAGGTCGTCTCCGGGCTCGCCGCCCTGACGCGCGATACGGCGGGCGACAACGGCTGGGCGGTTCGCCGGTCGATCGTCGACTTCGGCGACGGTACCTACGGAGTCCATCTCGGCGCGAACTTCTACCGCGTCGACGCCGTGCTGCCCCTCGCCGCGGGCTCGACAGCCCCCAACTACGCCAATCTCGGCGCCGAGAACTCGATCTGGGTGAGCATCGCCGAGAAGGCGATCGCCCTGGCCGACCAGCGCACTCCCGGCTCCCCCGACTATGCCGATCTGGCGAGCACGGGGGCCGACGAGGTGTTCGCTTTCTTTGGAAGCGCTTCGACCGGCGTTCCGATCATCCGCACGAGCTACGCCAGCGCCGCCGCTCTCGGGTCGGATATCGTCCGGCGATTCCGAGCCGCGTCGCCGCAGTACCTCACTGTCTCGTTGAGCGATTCCTCCACCGGCACTCTCGGGCAGAAGTTCGTCGTCGGCCACGCCTACACCGTCTGGGCCCTCAACTTCAACGGTGCCGGGGGCCTCGCGTCGGTAGTGCTCCGTAATCCGTGGGGCGTCGACACGGGCAATTTCCGCGTCAGTTATCGCGACGCCAATCCGAACGACGGCCTGGTGACCATCACCGTCGCGGAACTCTACTCCTCCCAGGGCCGACTCAATTGGGCCACGAGGGTCTCCTGAGCTTTGCCTTGCCCGGAATCATTCACTCGTCCGCGAGGTCGAGGAAGACGACGTGCGAGGGATTGCCGACAGCGGCGTAGTGACCGGTGAAGGCGAGCGCACCTGAGGCTTTGTCGACGGCGAAGATCGCCACGTTGTCGTCGCGCTGATTGCAGCAGGCGAGAAAGCTCCCGTCGGGCGAGAACGTGAAGCTCCGCGGATAGTTGCCGCGGGTCCACTCCTCGCCAACATACTCGAGCGTCCCGTCGGCGACGACGCGGAAGATGCCGATGCTGTCGTGGAGCCGGTTGCCACAGTAGACGAAGCGGCCGTCGGCGCTCACGAGAATCTCTGAGCAGAAGTTGCTCCCCTTGAAGCCGGGGGGGAGCGTGGAGAGCGTCTGCCGGGCCTCGAGTGTGCCGGTGGCGGCGTCCCAGTCGAGCGTCACCACCGTCGAGCCCTCTTCCTGGATCGAGTAGAGGCGGCGGCCGTCGGGGGAGAAGTGGAAGTGCCGCGGGCCGTCACCGGGCGGGAAGGCGACCGCGTGCGGGGTGTTGGCGACGAGCTTTCCCCCCTTCGCATCGAAGCGCCATAGAAAGATCCGATCGAGCCCCAGGTCGACGTGAAGCACATGCCGACCGTCGGGGGAGGGGAGGATCTGATGGGCGTGGGTGCGGTCGTGGCCGCTAAAGGCAAAGCTCCCCGGCGGCGCGTTTTCAGCCCGCGTCGGACCGATCTCGCCGGCATCCTCCTTGACGTCGCTTGCCTCACCGAGGCTCCCGTCGGCCTGGATCGGGAGCACGGCCACCGAGCCACCGAAATAGTTGGCAACGAAGAGATGCTTGCCGTTGGGGTGGAGGCTGACATACGTCGGGCCGGCGCCCCCTGACGAGACGGAGTTCAGCGGCTCGAGGGCGCCGGTGGTGCGATCAATGGCGAAGGCGGTGACGCTGCCATGCTTGCCGGGGCCGACCCGGTCGGTCTCGTTGGCCGAGTAGAGGCGCGTGCCATCGGCATTGACGACGAGGCAACTCGGGCTCGTCCCCAGCTCATGGACGCCGGCCTCGGTCCAAGCACCGCTCGTGCGGTCGACGCGAAAGATGTGGATTCCGCGGCCGTTCCCCGGCGGGAGATCGACCTGCGTCGGGAGCGTGTCTTTGAGCGGCGATGAGAAAGTACCGACATACGCCAAGAGCGGCGCGTCGGCCGTCGCGGAGACAGCGCGGGCCGCAGCCGTGTGCGCCGCGACCACCGCCACTGCGGCGCCCCTGAGGAACGTGCGGCGCGGGACGGTGGGGGAACGGCGAGCGGGAGAACGCATCGGGACCTCGCGGAATCGGGAAAAAACAAGGTGCCCCCGAAGCGGGAGCCGGCCGAGATTGTACCGCTGCCCGAGGGGTACCTGCGTGACCGGACAGCAAAACCATCACAGAATATGGCAACAACTAGCCGCGCAGGAGTCGATGACGACTTGGGCCCCGACCACGAGGGTGCGGGCGATCCGCACGCGCATGAAGTGGATCGACGGAAGTCGTGGAGATCCGCGGCCACTCGAGACCCGGCGACTGATGTTGAACACCTTTCATCATGAAAATGGATTGTGGGTCGGACAGTTCGAGGCGCGACTCAGTGACCTCGTCAGCGAATGCCCCGGGGCCATGTCTGGATGTTTTCTCGTCGTCGACATCCTCGACAGCACCTCGCCCGTCGCGTCGCTGTCGGCCTGGACGCAGGGCCTTGATGACGCTGGAATCGCATGGACGGCCGTCGACGGGCGGGTGGTCATCGCCCCCGATGCTGTGCCCCGGCTCATCGCCGCCGCTGGGAAAACGTTCTACGGATTCGATCAGGTGTGGCTCTGTTCGCGAATGCCCCTCGCCGGAGAAATCCCGGTGGGGCGATTTACTTCAGACGCGGCCTCGTTCAAGGCAGGCATGCCTGAGCCACTGCGCGCTCTCGCGCGGCAGCCATGGTTTGTGGCTCTGCTGGCCGACGGATGCGGGCTGAACGTCGCCACGTCGAGCGACGTCTTCCGCGGTGCGGTGACGGGATGGTGGGCCTCACTCGAATGAGGACGTTAAATCACTCGGCAACCCGAGCCCCAGATCAAGGCAGCCGCTGATGAGCGACGGGGCTGCGCCCTCGCCGATTTCCCGGCCGGAAAATGGCTGGGGGGTATTTGCACGGCCGCCAAACGGCTGATGGGGCTCCCTGCCGGGGGGCGGCTCCCGCCCGGCCTGCGACCTAAGCTCTTTGAGAGCCTTTGGTTGCGGCGAGGGCACCGG
>CAJAYZ010000129.1 GCA_903949225.1 uncultured Planctomycetaceae bacterium | reverse complement strand
CCCGGCGGCGGCCCCGCGTGCCGAGATCTCTCGCGGGCGGCCGAGGCGCGCTGGCCGCGGCCGCGGCTCGGCCCTCGGGCGGGCCGACGCGATCATGGTGGTGGAATGCCCGCAGGTGTTCACGCGCGAGGGGACTGTCGCGCTCCGGCATGTCGTCGAGCGCTTGGAAGCGCTCGACGCGGTGGCCGGGATCACCTGGCTCGATCGGGCGCCGCCACTCAACATCTTCGGCCTCGCCGAGCCGATTCTCCCGCGCGGCCCCGCCTCACCGAAGCGCTTCGAGGTCGCCCGCGTCAAGGCCCTCGAGCATCCGCTCGTCGTCGGCCAACTCCTCTCCCCCGACGCCCAGACGCTCCTCCTCCTCATCACCTACGACTGGGCGCTGGTGCAGGAAGAGGCCGACGTCACCGAGGCCCTCGTCGAGACGGCCAAAGCCGCGGCGGCAGAACACCCTAGTGTGCCGATTTCTGTGGCCCTCACAGGCCCTGTGCCGATCCGGCTGGAATGGGTGCGCAACCGCGATGCCAACGAACGGCTCTTCCAGTTTGTCGGATACGGCCTGATCCTCGCCCTCTCGGCCGTTCTCTTCCGGGGGCTTTCGGTTGTCCTTGTCACCGCCGCGGCGCCGGCGCTGGGTGTCTTCTGGACGCTCGGGCTCGTCCGCGCCATCGGCCTCCAAGACAACCCCTTCAGCCATGTCATCCTGCCGGTGCTGTTGAGCCTTGTCGGCTTCGCCGATTCGGTCCACATGATGGTCGACATCCGCCGCGGGCTCGCCGCCGGGCTGACCCCGCGCGAGGCCTGCCGGCGAGCACTCTCGACCGTCGGCGTCGCCTGCTTCCTGACGATGATCACGACCGCGATCGGAATGGCATCTTTGTCGCTGGCGCGCCATGAGGTGGTCCGCGACTTCGGCTGGTCGTGCGTGATCGGTGTGGCCTGCACGTGGGTGGCGGTGCTGACGGTGCTGCCGCTGTGCTGTGCCACCCCGTGGAGCCGAGTCCTTGCCCGCGGCGCCGGCCGCGAGGTGATCGGCGGCCAGCTCCACCGCGTCGCCCGCGGCATCGATTTCACCCTCCGCCACGCCCGGATCACCAGCGCCCTGACGATCGCTCTGTTTGCGGCGCTGGCCTTCGTGGCCCTGAGGCTCGAGCCGGATGACCGGAAGGCGAACATCCTCCCGCCGGGGAGCTCGGCGCAGCGGGCCCTCGACCACCTCGACAAGGCGATGGGGGGGCTCGACGTCTGCTCGGCCGATCTCCAGTGGAGCGACGACAAGACCCCGGAGGAGATCGCCGATGTCCTCGGCGAGGTCGATGGCGTCATTGCCGCCGAGTCGCTCCTCGGCCACCCGCTCTCCGTCTGCCGGATCATCGACAGCCTCCCCGGAGAGGGGCCGGCCCGCGATCGAATGGATCTCCTCGATCTCCTCCCACCGCCGCTCAAGGAGAGCCTCTACGATCCGCTGAAGCGGACGGCGCGGGTGACGTTCCGCGTTCCCGACCTGGGCACGGTCGCCTGCAAGCCGACGTTCGAAAAGGTCGACGAGGGACTGCGGCGGATCGAGGGGGCGCATCCGGGCTTCGAGCTCTCGCTCTCCGGCGAGCCGATCGTGCGGTGGCGCGATCTCTATCAGGTCGTCGTCGATCTGGCCCGCAGCCTCGGCACCGCCGCGATCGAGATCCTCTTCGTCATGGTCGTGGCGTTCCGGTCGCTGCGGCTGGGGCTGATCGCGATCATCCCCAACATGCTCCCGCTGGCCGCGGCGGCGGGCTGGATGGTGGCGACGGGGCAGCCGCTCGACATTGTTTCGGTGTGCGCCCTGACGATCTGCCTGGGGATCGCCGTCGACGACACGATCCACTTCCTCTCCCGCTACCGCTTCGAGCTTGACCAGGGGCTCGAGAAGACCGAGGCGATCCGTCAGGCGTTCGCCGAGGTGGGGACGGGGATGATCATGACGACGATCGTCCTCGTGGCCGGGTTTTCGTCGGTGTTCTTCAGCGAGAGCCGCGACCACCGGGCCTTCGCCTCGCTCGGCATGATCACGCTCGGCATCGCGCTGCTCTGCGACATCTTCTGCCTGCCGGCACTCGTGAAGGTGTTCGACAGGCCGCCGAAGGTGTCGGGCGATCCTCCCCCTGCTTCGCTCACCGACCAGGCAGCATGACCTCGGCGCCGGTCTCCGGCGGCAAGGTGGCTGCGGCCCCGCCGGCCTCGATCGCCAGGGGACTGGTGCCCGCGGCGCGGCGTCGCACCGTCACGCTCCCGTCGCGGCGGGCGGTGACGTCGATCTGGGAATCGTGGATCCGGATCGCCGTCACGGTCAGCTCCGGCCAGGTCGACGGGAGCTGCGGGGCGATCCGGCAGCCCTCGGCCGTCGGCTCGAAGCCGAGAAAGCCGTAGAGCATCACCTGCGGCACGAGGACGCTCTCCATGAACTCCTCATCGACCCCCAGGCCTCCCGGCGGCCCGCCCCCCTGGAGCGTGCCGCGCCCCTTCTCCGGGGCGTAGTACTTCCGATAGCCCCCCTCCTCCTTCACCTCGGCATACCAATCGATGATCGCCTGCAAGCGATGCCAGGCGTCGTCGGGCCCGTTCGTAGACAACCGCGCCAGAAGATCGTGGTAGCTGAAGCCGAGGACCGCGCCGCCATCCTGCACCTGGCCCCCCCAGGGGATCGACTCTGGCCCCGACCAGACCCAGCAATACGTCTCGACATTGCGCTTCGTCGTCGCCCGCGGGGCGAATCGCCAGTGGTAGATGTCGGCGCCGCGCGCGGTGTCGCCGTCGATCTCGCGCTTCCCGTCGAGCCAGGCGAAGATCGCCGCGGCCTGCTCGGGCGTTGCCATGCCGTATTGAATCGCCTCGAGATTCACGAACGTGAAGCCGTAGTCGTAGGCTTTTCCTGTGGCGTCGATCCAGCCGACAAACCGGCCCTTGGCGGGATCCCAGAAGCGTGACTGGAAGTCGGTCTTGATCGCGGCGACGAGGCTCCGCAGCTCGTCGGGGCTGAAGGCCGCGTCGGTGACGCCGTCGGGAGAGGGGACCGCTCCGGCAGGGATCATCCATTCCGGATGGCGGGCGACGGCGGCTTCGAGATTGGCGAGGCGCGCGAGGGCATCGGCAAGGTAGATCGTCGCCAGGCTGTCGTGGCCGCCGAAGGGGAGGAGATCCCAGTAGTTGTTGCCGACACCGAGACCGGGAAGGAGCCGCTTCGTGCCATCGGGCTTCACCTCCAGGCCGGTGCGCCCGTCATGCCCCACCCACCGGACGACGACGTGGTGTTCCTTGCGAACGTCGAACTCCGCCAGCGCCCACCGCGCCGCACGCCGCATCCGTGGGAGCGACCGGCGGAGGAAGTCGAGGTCGCCTGTCCAGGCGAACGTCTCGGCACAGCCACGGATGAAGAGGGCATTGGTGATCGGATGGCGCGTGTCGATGGCGGTGATCACCGACTTGAGCGCCACGGTGGCCCCGCGGGCACCGTCGATTTCGATCGAGTACCCTGTCAGGAGGCCGCCGTAGCCCGGCTCGCGATAAAGGGGGAGATCGACATAGGCCAGCGTCCCGTCGGCCGGTGGGAGCGGAAGGGGCACGCCCGCCGCCGGCTGCCAGCCTTCCTGCCCCTCGATCT
>CAJAYZ010000128.1 GCA_903949225.1 uncultured Planctomycetaceae bacterium | reverse complement strand
GGTCGTCCTCTCCGCCGGCGACCGGCTCCTGTGCTTGCGCGAGCGAGTCAAGGAGCAGTTCGGAAAGATCGACGAGGAGGCCGCCATCCATCTCATGGATCGGCCGGTGGCGATGAAGTCGAATCTCCACAACGTCCTCTTCGTGCCGGAAAAGCTGATCCTCCACGTCGCCCACGCCTCGCACAAAAAGCCGGCCGCCGAATGCCCGAGCGTCCGCCTCGACCTTGCCAAGCTCCTCGAGGAGGTGCCCGGCGCCCGCGGGGCGGCGGCGCCCCCGGCCGAGGAGGCGAAGGCGGCGGCCGTGCCCGGGGCCGTGTTGCGGGGCGTCGACACGCTCGCGACGGGGGAGGATTCCAACGAGGACGCACAGCAGTGCCTCGCCGGCCTCTGCTGGGACACTGGCGCCTTCGACGTGGCGATCGAGAAGGGGGAGGGCAACAACGGCGACCTCCGCGTCCGCTTCCCGTCGCCACTTCCCGCCGGCCCCGCTTGCAACCGAGACGTCTGGATGGAGTGGTATCAGGCCCGCGATGCCGAGGGAGACGTCTGCCGTGGCCCGGCCTGTGTCGTCGTCCACGAATCGGGGAGCGGCATGACGGTGGGGCGGATCGTGGCCCGCGGTCTGTCGGCGCATGGTGTCCATGCCCTCATGGTGCAGATGCCCTACTACGGCGCGCGGCGGCCCAAGGAAGGGAAGGCGGGGGCGGAGATGCTCGTGCCGGCGGTCCGGCAGGCGGTGGCCGACGTGCGCCGGGCGCGCGATGCCACGGCAGCGCTGCCGCTGATCGATGCGTCGCGGATCGCCGTCCAGGGAACAAGCCTCGGCGGCTTCGTCACCGCGACCGTCGCCGGCCTCGACGAGGGCTACGACAAGGTCTTCATCCTCCTGGCCGGCGGGGATCTCGTCGGCGTGCTCGAGAAGGGGAAGAAGGATGCCGAGAAGGTCCGCGAGAAGCTCTCCGAATCGGGGATGACCGAAGACCAGATCAAGGAGACGCTCCACGCCATCGAGCCGACGCGCCTCGCCCACCGCTACCGCCCCGACCGCACCTGGATCTTTTCCGGGAAGTACGATGACGTCGTCCCGCTCGCCCATTGCCAGCTCCTTGCCGACGCCGGGAATCTCCCTCCGGACCACCATGTGCAGATGGAGGCCAACCACTATTCAGGGATCATTTTCCTGCCGATGGTGATGGCCCGGATTGCCGGTGAAATCCACGGCCGCACGCCGGCCCCGCCGGCTCCCGCTCCCCCGGCCACGACCGCTCGTTGACACATGCCGAGAACGGGGATACTGAGGAGTGCCGGCCGACCGACGCGCCGCCCTGCCCCTGCCCCCCCGCACCGAGAGCCACCGTGACCGCTCAGAGCCCGAACCCGTCCACCGATCTCTTCGGCGACCGCCGCACCGTCGAGCAGGTCGAGGAGGGGAACGAATTGGCCCCGAAGTTCGACGCCCAGGGGCTGATCCCCTGCGTGACCACCGACTTCACCTCGGGCGAGGTGCTGATGATGGGGATGATGAACCGGGAGGCGCTCGCCCGCACGATTCAAACCGGCGAGGCCCACTACTGGAGCCGCAGCCGGCAGCAGCTGTGGCACAAGGGGGCGACCAGCGGCCTCGTGCAGAAGGTCGTCGAGATGCGGATCGACGACGATCAGGACTGCGTCTGGCTCCGGGTCGCGATTCCCGGTGGGGCCAGCTGCCACGTCGGCTACCGCTCCTGCTTCTACCGCAAGGTGCCGGTCGGCACGGAGCGGGGAGCGGGAGCGACGCTCGAATTCCTGGAACACGAGAAGGCCTTCGATCCGAAGGCCGTCTACGGCGACGCACCCAACCCGACGCAGCTGTAACGTGGCTTCCTGCGGACGGCGACGCACGGTTTGCTAAAGTCCGGGTAATCCAGAACCCGAGTCTGTCGATCACTCACAAACACATCCGATAGCCTGATTCGTGGAGAATTGGGTGCCCCCCACCCTCGAACATCCTCCACAACCGGTGGAGTCAAAGTGACCCCGAATGCGTCTAGCTGCCCGTAGAAAAAGTCATCCATGACCTTTTTCCCCTTGAGACACCCCCAAAAAAGCCAAGGTTTTT
>CAJAYZ010000127.1 GCA_903949225.1 uncultured Planctomycetaceae bacterium | reverse complement strand
GGCTAGCCGGAAAGGCAGAAGCTTCAAAGAGTTCCGGCGGAATCCTCGGCGCCATCGGACACATGGCGTATGGCACCGCTGTTGGTCCGGTGGCATTGTTCGATACCGTCTATCCTCGCGCGGTTCCGCAGGCAGCTTCGAGTGCTTACACGCAGGCGGATAGGGTGGCCAGAACATCTTCATCGCCTGTGGACCGGGCATTTGCTACCGCCGCGATGGGGGCCGCGGTGTATGGCGGCGCGCGAGCGACCTTGCCCAGTGTGACCCCACCTAGGCAAACGTGGCCCCCAGGAATCGAATACAACGGCGCGGTTTATCGCGCCGTCCCGGCAAGCCGCGTTTCAAACGCCTGGGATGTTCATGCCGGTAACGTGGCGGCATCGCACCGGTATTCAGCGCGCGGTGAGGGAGCTTTGTATGCCGGCACTTCACGAGCCGCTGTCGCCGCTGAATTAACGCATTACAGCGTAGACCCTCGGGCTGTGATCTGGGTTTCTCGACCAATGTCCGTGCGAAATGTTCTCGATTTAACCGATCCATCAACAAGGGCTCGCCTCGGCGTCGGGTTAGGGCAACTGACCGCGAACGACTATTCCGTAACCCAGGCTCTTGGCAGCGCAGCGAGATCGCGATACGACGGCATTCTGGCGCCATCAGCGCGCCTACCAGGTGCATCTAATCTAATCGTTTTTCCGAAGAAAGCACCCTAAATGAACCGAGCTGTTCGATTTCAAGACTTGCCCGCTTGGGCTCAAGTCTCCATCAAGACCATCCAGCCATTTAACTATGAATCCTGGATCGATGAACCTGTACCCGCTTTGGGGGGGCGATCGGTTGTAGAAGTGTTTCGTTGCGGGATGGAAGGAGAGGCCGAGCTTCGGGAGTACTTCGCTCGCGTCATCGGTAAGTTTTTTGACGTAGATGAGTCAGCCACTGACGAAAATTCCGGGAGTTGAGATCGCTTAACTCGAACATTTGTACCTGAAGTTGTGCGAGATTGTGTGCCCAACGCTTACGTGAACTTCAGTCGCGACCGACGCCCTGGGCCGCAAGAAGGTGACCGTCGACGGCCTCGGCCCCGACTGAACCGTTACGGCGATCACCGACCTGATACCCAACGCAGTCACGACGAACGTAACCCGCACTACCGATTACGCGACGGGCAGAATCGCCTCCGCCACCAACGCCCTCGGCCAGACGACCGACTATGGCTACGACAACCTCGGCCGCCGGACGATCGAAAAGGCCCCAGCGCCCGACGCAACCACGCCCCGTCCGGTCACCCTCTCCACCTATGACGCCGTCGGCAAACTGACGAGCGTCACCGATCCGCTCGGGTTCGTGACTCGCTACGGCTACGACAGCCTTGACCGGCGGACGACCGTCACCGATGCCCTCGGAACGGGGCTTGGCGACGACCCGGCGGCCCACACGACGACGACCACATTCAACCCGTCCGGGACGACGCGGAGCGTGACCGACGCGTCAGGCAACGTCACGACCTACACCTACGACCGGCTCGATCGACTCGTCAGCGAGACCGATCCGTTTGGCAAGCAGACGCTCCATGCCTACGACCTCTCGGGTAACGAGACCGCGCAGACCGATCGCCTCGGTCGAGTAACGACATATCTCTACGACGCGGCCGACCGTCGCGTGGAGGAGCGTTGGCAGCAATCGGCCGCAGCGCCGATCACCCATACGATCCGCACCTGGCTCGACGCCGCAGGGCAGACGCTCGGTGTGACGGAGACCGACAGCGTAAATCCTGCGGCGACCACGGCGTGGCAATTCACGTACGACGCGCTCGGGCAGCTCGTGAAGAGCCGGATGGCCCCGGGGGAGCTCGTGCAGGAGCCTGTGACCGTTTCCGGCGACTTGCTCCCCGGCGATCAGACGATCGACTGGGACAGCGATGGGCGCTTGGAGCGATACGACGGGTATGACATCACGCTGGCTGTCGGTGATGTTGTGCTGCTTATGGCGACATCATCAGCCTTTGATCCGGCGATCATGGTGCAACGGCCGCAGGGGAATCTGGCCACGTCGCTCCTCGATGATAATTCCCTCGGTGACACTGGCGCCAGCCTGCGGTTCGTGGCCGACGCAGCGGGCACATGGACGATCGCGGTGACCTCGCGCTACGAAAATGCCACCGGCAGCTACGACCTGAAGATCATCAAGGACGCCAATCCTTTCGTCCCCACGGCGCTGGTGGAATATGACTTCAGCTACGACAAGTCGGGGAATCTGATCTCTGCGCGGGAGGATCAGTCGGCGGTGGCCGTGATGAACGGATTCGGCCAAGCGGCCACCGGGCTCGGCTGGTCGACGACCTATCTCTACGATGCGCTCGATCGCGTCACTCGCATTCGGCAGTACGACGCTGCCACGAACACGGTCCAGAAGCGTGCGGACTACACCTACCGGGGTGACGGCTCGGTCGCGACGATCGGCCGGTGGGCGGGGGGCGGTGGCACCAACCCGATCGGCACGACGACGGATACCTACGACGGTCTCGGTCGTCTGACAGGGATCGCCCACGCCCCGACGGCGAGCTTGGCGATCACCTATGGCTACACCTTCGACGCCGCGAGCCGGATTTCGACATTCACGACGCCCGAGGGCCCGAGCACGCTCGCGCTCGACGCCACCGACCAGCTCAAGAGCGCGAGCCTGACGAAAGAGTCGTACACCTACGACAACACCGGCAACCGCACGGGCTCAGGGCTCGTCACCGACAAGGGGAACCGTCTCCTTTCCGACAGCACCTACCGCTACGGCTACGACGCCGAAGGGAACCGCACGACAAAGTTCATCGACGCCGACAAGAGCGGCACGCTCACGGCTGGCGATACCGACATCACCCTCTCCGGCTACGATCAGCGCAATCGGCTCGTGTCGGTGAGCCATGTGAATGCGTGGACGGCCACGCAGGCGGGCGCTGTGGCGGCCTTCACGGCGCAGGGCACGGCGGTTCCCGGCTCCGACCTCGAGCTCCGTTACAGCTACGATTACGCCGATCGGAGGATCCGTCGATCGATGGACGCCGACGGCATCGCCGGAGTCGGCCAGGCGAGCGTGTCGTTCGCGGCGTACGCGGGCGATGTCCGGACGCTCGAGATCGCCCAGACGGCGACAGTTTCGGCCAGTGGCCGAGTCATCGGCCTCCTCGGCCAGGTCGTCGAGCGGAACTTCTACGGCAACGATGAAGACGAGATCCTTGCCGTCGACAAGATCACCTGGACCGGCACGACGCCCACGACGAGCACGTTCTGGACGTTTGCCGATCACCAGGGCACGATCCGCGACATCGTGTCCGGGAATGCCGGCACCCGCGGCCAGGTGGTGGAGCACCGGCAGTACGACAGCTTCGGGAAGATCCTCGCGCGGACCGCGAACGCGGGGGTGGCGTTTGGCTACACCGGTCGTCCGATTGACGAGAAGACCGGTCTCTCGGATTACCGCGCCCGGTGGTACGACGCGAACACCGGCCGCTTCAGCAACGAAGACCCGAGCGGCTTTAAGGGCGGCGACACGAATCTCTTCCGCTATGTCGGCAACGATCCCCTCGACCGGATCGACCCGAGCGGCCTGACGGCGAAGTGGGCCGGGGGAGCGAAGGGAAGCGTCCCAGCGGCCGGGTGGGGGGCCTACGGGACGAGCGGGCTGATGTCGGTGTCGGAGTTTGGTCGGCTGAGTGGATCACTCGGTTCCCAGCCGTCATCGGGAAATGCCGCCCCGAAAAGCAGCTCGCAATTCATGGCGAGCGCCACGCAGCTATTCATGCAGCATTTCACCGGCAAGCCCGGCGTCCACGACCTCTATTCCGACCATGGATTCCCAGTCTCGTCGCGGGCGGTGGACTCGTCCGGAGCGACGCGGGAGTATAAGTTCGCTGACGGCAAGCGGTACATGGAGCCCACTGAGCCGTCGACGGCGCAGTATGCCGACGGGGCGTCGCTGGCCTTTGCGCCGCTACGCGTCGCCTCACAAGGCGGATCCGCCCTCCGAGTCGCTGGGTCGGCCGCAGGAAACGTGGTCGACTACGCGGCCAGCAACTACGCCAGTCGCCGGGCAAGCGAGGCCACGGGCGGGTACTTGGCGGGGCTCCCCGTGCCGGTACCCGTGACGGCGATGATTCTCGGCGGTCGCGGGAGGGTAACCTCGGGTGTTGTCGGTGCGCTTGACGATAGGGTGGGGGTG
>CAJAYZ010000126.1 GCA_903949225.1 uncultured Planctomycetaceae bacterium | reverse complement strand
GCGGCGCAGCAGCCGGCCGCCGCGCAGCAGTCGGCCACGCCGTCGCCCGCTTCCGCCACGGCCCTCGCCGCTCCCGCCGCTCTGCCCGAGTCTCGCGATCCTGCCCCGCCTCGGGCCACACTGCCGGCAGCGGCTCCATCTTCCGCGCCCGCACTGTCCTTGCCGGTCGCTCCGCAGCCAGACGCGCGGGGCGGAATCCCTGACAGCCCCCCCGCCCGCGTCGGCGGCGGCCGCTCTAGCCTCCCAGGCCAGCGCCAGCCCCTCTGCGATCCGCGTCGGCGTCGAAGTGCTCGACGAACTGCTCGAGCTCATCGGCGAGGTCGTCCTCGGCCGCAACCAGCTCATCACCAGGCATCAAAACGACCCCGCCTTCGCGAGTCTTTCCCGGAGCATCACGCGGCTCCACCAGCACGTCATTCGGACGCGGATGCAGAACGTCGGCTCACTCTTCGAGCGCTATCGCCGCACCGTCCGCGACCTCTCCCAGCAGCTCGGCAAGAAGGTGGAGATCGTCATCGAGGGGGGGGAGATCGAGCTCGATCGCACCGTGATCGAGCGGCTCGCCGATCCCATCACCCACCTCGTGCGCAACGCCGTCGATCACGGCCTCGAGACGGGCGAGGAGCGGTCGCAGAGGGGCAAGCAGGTCGTGGGCACGATCGTCCTCCGAGCCCTCCACGAAAGCGGGCAGGTGATGATCGAGGTGGAGGACGACGGGCGGGGGATCGACATCGAGCGGGTGCGCGCCAAGGCCGTCGAGCGCGGCCTCGTCGGCGAGAAGGAGGCAGCCTTGCTCTCCCCCCGGGAGGTGAGTGCCCTCATCTTCCATCCCGGCTTCTCCACCACCGACGTGCCCAACGAGCTGTCAGGCCGCGGCGTGGGGATGGATGTCGTAAAGACGAATCTCGAAAAGCTCGGCTGCTCCGTCGAGGTCTCGAGCCGCCCCGGCCGCGGCACGATCGTCTCCATCAGCATCCCGCTCACGCAGGCGATGGTGAACTCCTCGGTGATCTCGGGCCTCATCGTCGGGATCGACCGCTACACGTTGGCCATCCCACAGCTCGCCGTCAACGAGATCGTCCGCGTGCTCCCTGAGGACCGGGCCACGCGGATCGAGAAGGTGCGGGGACACGAGGTCTTCAAGCTGCGCGACAAGGTGGTGCCGATCGTACACCTCGAGGACATCCTCGGCATCCCTCGCCGCGCCCACGTCGCGGCTGAAGACATGCCGGGAAAGCAGCCCGCCGGCCGCCGCCCGCAGGGCGAGCTGCTGATCGTGCTGCATTCGAAGCAGAACTGGTTCGGGATCCTCGTCGACCGGATCGTCGGCACCGAGGAGATCGTCGTGCGCAGGCCGCCGGAGATCCTCAAGGGGCGGCGGGTCTTCTCCGGATCGACGATCCTCGGCGACGGCACGGTCTCCCTGATCCTCGACATCGGTGGCATGGTGGAGACGGCCCGGCTCGACTTTGCCGACCGCACCCGCAGCCTCACCGCCCACATGCGCCGGTCGACGATCCGCGAGGTGGAGCAGCGTGTCGTTGTGTTCACGGTCGCCGAGGGGGAGTATTTTGCGATGCCCGTGAACCTGCTCTCCGAGATCGACCGCTGCACGACCGACGAGATCCGCCGCGTGGGCTCCCGTGAGTTCATCCAGCGGCATGGCGCCAGCGTGCCGCTGCTGCGACTCGAGAAGCAGCTTGACATCAGCCCGATCGACCCGCGGCAGAAGTCCTTTGTAATCCTCACACCCTCCCGGGTCGCCTATCCCACCG
>CAJAYZ010000125.1 GCA_903949225.1 uncultured Planctomycetaceae bacterium | reverse complement strand
TCGACCGGCCCGGCGACTGGGGCGAAGCGTTCACCGATGCCGAGGCGAATGCCTGGCTCTCGATCGACCTCCCCCACCACGCCCCTGGGCTCCTCGCGGGCGGGATCTCGTCGCCCCAGGTCCGGTTTCTCGACCGCCGCGCGGCGTGCTCAGCGCTGGTCCAGTTCGGCCCGCTCTCCGCACAGCTCTGGGCGATCCTCGAAGTCACCGTCCGTAGCGACAACCTCCTCGCTGTCGGAGTCGATTCGGCCGGCCTCGGAGCGGTCCCGCTCCCTCCGGGCACGGTGCTGCGGGCCATTGCCGCTCGGGCGGAGGGGGCCGGTGCGGCAACGGAAATCCGCCTTCTCGACGGCGGCCCGGTACTGCTCGTGCAATTGCCCGGTCGGACAAAGACGACATCGGACGAGCGGTCCGAGTACCATCTCGGGGGAGTGCGGATCACCCCGGGGGAGTTGGTGCTGGCGGGAACGACTCGGAGTCTCCCGCGCTGACCTTTCGTCGACCGGGCCACTCGAGGCCACGGTCCGCTCGAGCTCCAGTCAGGGCGCTCTCTTCACTGCCTGCTAACAAGGATTCCGTTTGATGACGACGCTGCGTTTCCTGGGGGCCGCGGGAACCGTCTCCGGCTCCCGGCATCTGCTCGAACATGACGGGAAGAGGATCCTCGTCGACTGCGGACTGTTCCAGGGGGAGAAGCGCCTTCGCGAGCGCAACTGGGAACGCTTCCCGGTTCCTCCGGCCTCGATCGAGGCCGTCGTCCTCACCCACGGGCACATCGATCATTCCGGCTGGCTACCGCGGCTGACGCGGGAGGGCTTCCGAGGGCCGATCCTCACGTCCCGGGCCACGGCCGATCTCCTCGGCCTTCTCCTCTACGACTCCGCGAAGTGCCAGAACGAGGATGCCGAGTATGCCAATCGCAAGGGATACTCGAAGCACAGCCCCGCGCTCCCCCTCTACGACGAACGGGATGTCGAGCAGACGCTCCGGCTCGTGAAGCCCCTCGACCGCGAGAGCTGGTTTTCCCCCGCCAAGAACATTCGTGCCCGGTTCCATGACGCCGGTCACATGCTGGGAAGCTCGTTTGTGGAGATGGAGGTCGACTGTGCCCCCGCGCCGCTCCGTTGCCTCTTCTCGGGTGACATCGGCCGCTACGATGCCCCGCTCTACAACGACCCTGTTCCACCCCCCCCTTGTGATGTTCTCGTCTGCGAGAGCACCTACGGCGATCGCGACCATCCGGTGAGCCGACCTCTCGACGAACTGGAGGCCGCGACGAAGGAAGCGATTTCCCGCGGCGGCATGATGCTCGTGGCCTCGTTTGCCATCGGCCGCTGCCAGCAATTGGTCTATCTCCTCCGCACGCTCATGGCCGCCGGACGTCTCCCCGAGATTCCCGTCTGGATCGATTCGCCGATGGCCGTGGAGGCGACCCATGTCTTCCGCCGGCACGTGGAGGAACACGACTTCACCGAAGCGAGGATGCAAGGAGTCTCCGATTCGCTCGCCGCCCCCTGGGTGCGGATGGCGCGGACCGCCGAGGAATCGAAGGCGATCAATGCCCATCAGGGGGCCGGGATCGTGATCGCCTCCAGCGGCATGATGAACGGCGGCCGCATCCTCCACCATCTTGCCCGTCGGCTCCCCGACCCCCGCACGACGGTGCTCGTCGCCGGTTTCCAGGCGGCCGGAACACGGGGCCGAACGCTCATCGAAGGGGCCGAGTTCCTCAGGATCCACGGCCGCGACATCCCAGTTCGGGCGGCCGTCCGCCGTGTCGATGCCCTCTCCGGCCATGGCGACCGTCGCGAGATCGCCCGCTGGCTCGGAAGCATGGCCGCCCCGCGGCGCGTGTTCCTCGTTCACGGCGAGCCACCGGCAGCCCGCGGGATGGCGGACCATCTCAAGAAGACGCTCGGCTGGGAAGCGACCGTCCCTGCAATCGGCGAATCATTCGATCTCTAGATGTCCGTGGAAAAAGCCCTCCATGACCTTTTTCCACTTGGGACACCCCCAAAAAAGCCGAGGTTTTTCGTGGGTGTCGGCCGCCGCATCCGGCGGCGGAAACGTTATCCAGAGCCTGCTAGGGCTCTGAGGTGGCTATCCCACCGTCGTGTCCGTCCACCGTCTTGTTCCCTCGCGAGCACACTCCCCCCATGCCAAAGCGACCGAAATCCTCCGTTCCGACCCCCTCCCCTGCATTCGCTCCGAAGCCCGTCGAGCCGGCAAAAACCTGCGCCATCCTCCCCGACACGACGCTCGGTGACGATGTGGCGCTGGTGGCGGAGAACATGGAGGCGATCCTGAATCTATCCACTTCTTCCACAAAGTTGGATTGGACTATGTTTCATGTTCACCATTTAGAGTCCCAATAGCCCGTCTTGAAGCGGGAAGAGCGGCGGTTAGCTAGAGGATAGAAGCGAGAACCGATC
>CAJAYZ010000124.1 GCA_903949225.1 uncultured Planctomycetaceae bacterium | reverse complement strand
TCCACCAGCACGGGGCCTTCAACTCGCCGGTGTGGTTCAACGTCGGCCTCCACCACCAGTACGGCGTCAAGGGCGCCCCCTGCAACTGGCGCTGGGACGAGGCGAAGCGCGACGTCGTCATGCCCGACAACCCCTACGAGTATCCGCAGGGGAGCGCCTGCTTCATCCAGAGCGTCCAGGACAACATGGAAGACATCATGGAGCTCGCGCGGAGCGAGGCGATGCTCTTCAAGTTCGGCTCCGGCACCGGCACCGATCTCTCCACCCTCCGCAGCCAGCGCGAGAAGCTCGCCGGCGGCGGCAAGCCCTCCGGCCCCCTGTCCTTCATGCGCGTCTACGACCAGGTAGCCGCGGTCGTGAAGAGCGGCGGCAAGACGCGCCGCGCCGCCAAGATGCAGTCGCTTAAAGTGACGCACCCCGACGTGATGGAGTTCATCGAGTGCAAGGCAAAGGAGGAGAACAAGGCCCGCGTCCTCATCGAGAAGGGGGGCTACGATTCCAACTTCAACGGCGAGGCCTACAGCTCGATCCTCTTCCAAAACGCCAATCTCTCCGTCCGCCTCACCGACGACTTCATGGAGGCGGTCGATCGCGACGACACCTGGACGACCCGCTGGGTGACCGATCCTTCCAAGGCCGGACCGTCGTGGAAGGCCCGCGATGTCCTCGGTCGGATGAGCGAGTGTGCCTGGCAGTGCGGTGATCCGGGCGTGCAGTACGACACGACGATCAACCGCTGGCACACCTGCCCCAACTCCGGCCGGATCAACGCGAGCAACCCCTGCTCGGAGTACATGTTCCTCGACGATACCGCCTGCAATCTGGCGAGCATCAACCTCATGAAGTTCCGCCGGGCTGACGGCACCTTCGATGTCGATCGCTTCTCGGCGGCCTGTCGGGTCTTCTTCGTGGCCCAGGAGATCCTCGTCGACCACGCCAGCTACCCGACGCGGAAGATCGCCCGCAACAGCCACCTCTACCGCCCCTTAGGTCTCGGCTACTCCAATCTCGGCAGCCTGCTGATGGCCGACGGGCATGCCTACGACAGCGACGCCGGACGCGGCCTCTGCGGAGCGATCACGGCGATCCTCCACGGCACGGCCAACCGCACGAGCGCCGAGCTCGCCGCGGCGGTCGGCCCCTTCGAGGGCTTCGCCGCCAACCGCGAGCCGATGCTCAGCGTCATGCAGATGCACCGCGCTGCCGTCGACACGATCGAGCCGGCCTGCCCGGCCTATCTCCGCGACGCGGCCCGGAAGGTGTGGGACGAAGTCCTCGACCAGGGGAAGCGACACGGCTACCGCAACGCTCAGGCGACGGTCCTCGCCCCGACCGGGACGATCAGCTTCCTGATGGACTGCGACACGACCGGCATCGAGCCCGACATCGCCCTGGTGAAGTACAAGCAACTCGCCGGCGGCGGGATGCTCAAGATCGTCAACCAGACCGTGCCGCTGGCTCTGCGGACGCTGGGGTATGACGAGCCGACGGTCGAATCGATCCTCGCCTACATCGACAAGAACGACACGATCGAAGGGGCGACCGGGATCCACGACAAGCACCTCTCCGTCTTCGACTGTGCCTTCAAGCCGCGTCTCGGCAAGCGATCGATTGCCTGGCAGGCCCACGTGAAGATGATGGCCGCCGCGCAGCCGTTCATCTCCGGAGCGATCTCCAAGACGGTCAACATGCCGCGGGAGACGACCCCTGCCGAGGTCGGCGGCGCCTACATGGAAGGCTGGCGGATGGGGCTGAAGGCCCTGGCGATCTACCGCGACGGCTCGAAGGAGAGCCAGCCACTCAACACGAGCTCCGAGGCCGACAAGACAGCGGCCAAGGTGACAGCGTCTCCCCGCCGGGAGCGCCTTCCCGACACCCGCCGCAGCATCACCCACAAGTTCAACGTGGGGGGCCACGAGGGCTACATCACGGTCGGCCTCTACGACGACGGCCGCCCCGGCGAGCTGTTCATCACGATGGCGAAGGAAGGGAGCACGATCGGCGGGCTGATGGATTCCTTCGGCACGGCCGTGTCGATGAGCCTCCAGTACGGCGTGCCGCTCGAGGTGTATGTGAAGAAGTTCTCCCACACCCGCTTCGAGCCGTGGGGCTACACGAAGAATCCCGATATCCCGGTGGCGAAGAGCCTCGTCGACTACCTCTTTCGCTGGCTCGGCAACGAGTTCATCCCCGGCTTCCGGGAGGCCAACCGGCCGGGAGGGATGCACGGCCACACCAGCGGGGGTGAAGAGGCCTCCGGCGGAGACGCGGAGAGTGAGCGTTCGCCCGCCGCCATGAAGGCGAGCGGGCTGGCTGATGGGCAAGGAAAAGCCCCCGCCGCACCCCAGGGATCGACGAGCACTGCCAAGCCGGTGGCCAAGGGGGGAGCCCCGGCCAACGGATCGGCCAATTCGACGAGTCATGGAGCCTTCGCGGCCGGGACGCCCAAGCCCGCCGCGAAGGCCTCCACGGCCGCTTCCAACAAGCGTCTGGAGCAGGCTGGCGTGATGGTGCTCGAGCCAGGCACGAGCCTCGGCGACCGACAGAGCCAGTTTGCCAAGTTCCAGATCGATGCTCCGGTCTGCGACAGTTGCGGTGCGATCACCGTCCGCAACGGCAACTGCTATCTCTGCCATAATTGCGGCAACAGCATGGGATGCTCCTGAGCCGGATCCACTCCGGCCAGCAATCCTGAACCACTCCTGATCAGGGCGGCGGGGTCCCGTGCTACGGGGCCCCGCCGTATGTTTTTTGCCGTTCATCGACCGAGTCGGCCGGCCACTGGCTGCGGGCGCATGCGCCGCGTTTCCGCCCTCCTCCCTCAACTGCTCTCCTGCTTGCTCGCCACGGTGGCCACCGGCGCGGCCCCCGAGACGGAGCCGGCCGTGGAGAACACCGAGCGGGCCGGCGAGCCACTTCCGCCTGAGGCGGCGCTTGCGGCGATCGAGGCGCGGCTTTCCCCGCGAATCGATCTTTTTGCCGCTGAACCGGTGATCCGCAATCCGGTCGCTGCCTGCGTCGATGCAGCCGGCAGGATGCTCGTCGCCGAAAACCTCACCTACGCCGAGAAGCCGCTCAAGACCGACCCGCGCTTCCGCGACCGGGTGACGATGCTCGAAGATGCCGACGGCGACGGCACAGCCGAGCGTCATGCCACGCTCGTCGACGGGCTCGAGGGGCTCGCGAGCGTGGCGGTGGGCCGCGGTGGCCTGTGGCTCCTCTGCCCGCCCCGCCTCCTCTTCATCCCTGACGGCCATCGCCCTCCGCCGGGATGGCCCGCCACCCCAGACAGCGACGAGCCGGCCCGCCGTCTCGCCGCCGCGGTGCCGATCCTCGACGGCTTCACCGTCTCGCCCAACAGCCACCACACCTTTGCCAACGGCCTGGCGTGGGGCCCCGACGGCTGGCTCTACGGCCGCTGTGGCGCCAGCTCCCCCGGCGAGATCGGCGCCCCCGGCAGCGCGCCTGCCGAGCGTGTGCCGCTCCGTGGCGGCATTTGGCGCTATCACCCGAAGCGGAAGATCTTCGAGGCGGTCTGTCATGGCACGACGAATCCCTGGGGCCTCGACTGGGACGACCTCGGCAACGGGTTCTTCACCAACACCGTCAACGGCCACCTGTGGCGCGTGCTTCCCGGCGCCCATTACGCCCGCTCCCACACCGTCGAACCCCACCCCTGGATTGTCGAGCCGCTCGGGCCACACGCCGACCACGACCACTTCGATTCAAGCAAGCACTGGACCGAGTCGCGCGACGGCCGGGCCGATGCCCACGGCGGCGGCCATGCCCACACCGGGTGCGTGATCGTGCCCGAGGAGCCAGGCTGGCCGGAGGCCCTCCGCGGCCGGCTGCTCACGCTCAATCTCCACGGCCGCCGAATCAACGTCGACCGGCTCGACGCCGAGCCCACCGGGATCGTCGGGCGACACGAGGCCGACCTGGCCCGGTTTGGCGATCCCTTCTTCCGCGGCACCGATCTCCTCGAGCTTCCGGGGCAGGCCTTGGCGATCCTCGACTGGAGCGACACCGGCGAATGCCACGAGGGGACGGGGGTCCATCGGACGAGCGGTCGGATCTACCGCTTCAGCTTTGACGCGGGCGACGCTCCGGCCCCCCCGGTCGCGGCAGGCACCGATCTCGAGTCCCTCTCCGTCACAGAGCTCGTCCGACTCTTGGCCGCCGACCGCTGGCAAGCCCGAATGGCAACCCACCTCCTCGCCGACCGGCACGCCGCCGGGAATGCCCAGGGCGAGCTCGACCAAATCGTGCCGGGGCTCGAAGAACTCGTCGCGCGCAGCGACACCCCCACCCTTCGGCTCCGCGCCCTGTGGGCCCTGTGGGGGATCGGTCGCGTCAACGAGCCATGGCTCTGGGCGCTCCTCGACGACCCCGCGCCGGCCCTCCGCTGCTGGGCCCTCCGGCTCCTCGCCGATGCCTGGCCGATCGACACCGTCCTGGGCGAGAGGCCCGCGGCCGAGCCGCGCGTCCGCGGATTCACGCTCGACGCCCTCGAGCGCCTCGCCATCGCCGAGACCGACCCCGAGGTGCGGCTGGCGCTTGCCTGCGTGCTTTCGCGACTCCCGCCGACCAAGCGGGCGCGGCTGGCCGCGGCGCTCGTCTCGGCGACGGAGCGCCCTCCCGAGGAACCGGCGGCGACCGGCCCCGACTTCGGCCCCCCGGAAACAAACCCGCGCGCTGTCGGCGGCGACCACCACGATCTCAACGCGATGCTCTGGGCCGGCCTGCTCCCGTCGATCCCACTCGATCGGGAG
>CAJAYZ010000123.1 GCA_903949225.1 uncultured Planctomycetaceae bacterium | reverse complement strand
GCATGAGGATCGATCCGGCCGCCATTGAACGGATCAGGCCACGGCGACGGAGATCGGGGGAACGGCTCATGGGGCTCTCGGGCAGGCGGGCGTGTCGGTCGGGCGTGGATTCAATCAAGCGTGGCTTCAGTCCACCTTGGCTTCAATCGACCTTGGCTTCAATCAATATGGAGAAACTCGTTCCCCGCCAGGAGCGTTCTCAGCCAAGCGGCGAGGGCTTCGTGGTCGGGATTGGCGACCCCCTCGGCCGCGAGTGCTTCGCAATAGCGGTCGAGGAAGGCATTCGCGGCTGCGAGCTCGTCGCTCTCCGGAGCCCGGCCGAGCGCCGCCTGCGTCGCCGCCGCGATACGTTCGTTTCGGTCGGTCGCGCTCTGCTCGAGCTGACTGGCCCAGTGTTCGGCCGCGCCATGAACGAGGGGATCGTTCAAGAAGAAGAGCGCCTGCGTCGGCACGGTGGTGCCGAGCCGGTCGGCGGTCGAGGCATTCGGATCGGCGCCGTCGAAGAGGGCGAGGAAGGGATGCCGCTTGAGCCGGCCGGTCATGAGATAGAGGCTGCGCCGGTCGTGGTCGTAGACGGCGCCAAACGGCCCATGCTGCGAGTAGCCCCATTCGAAGGGCGCAGGAAAAGGATGCCCTTCGCCCCGGGAGCGGTCGAGCCGGCCACTCACGGCGAGGATCGCGTCGCGGATCTCCTCGGCGGAGAGCCGGCGACGCTCGAAGCCGACGTAGAGATTCAGCCCGTCGGCCGTCGAGCCGGCTTCATCGGCGCGGGCCGTGGCCTGCTGCCAGGTGGCGCTTGAAAGGATCTGGCGGTGGATCGCCTTGATCGACCAGCCGGCGCGGACGAAGTCGGTGGCGAGCCGGTCGAGCAATTCCGGATGCGTCGGGGGGCGGCCGCGAACGCCGAAGTCGTTGGGCGTGGCGACGAGGCCGCGGCCGAAGTGATGCTGCCAGATCCGATTGACCATCACCCGCGCCGTGAGGGGGTGATCGGGGCGCGTCAGCCACTCGGCAAGCTCGAGCCGGCCGCTCCCCGCGACAGCAGCCGGGAGCGTTGCCTCCCCGAGCACGGCGATGAATCCTCGCGGCACCGTGTCGCCGAGGTCGTCGGGCTCGCCACGCCGCTGGATCCTCGCGTCAGCCGGCGTCCCCTCGGCCATCGCGTAGGCCATTGGCACCGGGCCCTCGGCGAGAAGCCGCCGGAGCTCCGCGGCGAGCGCATCGCCCCGCGCTTCGAGGGTCGCAAGCGTGCTCTTCAGTGACGCGATCTCCTCGTCGCGGCCAGCCGCCGCGGCCGGCACCTCCGCCGGGCTGTCGAGGGGGCGAGGGGGTGTCGAGGAGACGAAAAAATTATCGACGTCGAGCGCGGGGCGCAGGCCGCCAACATGGCCGTAGCTGTCGATGAAGGTGTAGTCGATGATCCCATCCCAGCTCGCCGCGAGCGGGCCGGAGAAGGGAGTCGATATTCCTTGCGAGAGGAGGAGCCCGGTGTAGGTCCGCTTCGCGAGATCGAGGACGAGCTGGACCTGATGCCAGCGATCGGCGACGAGCGTGGCCACGGGGCTTGTCGTTTGGCCATCGCGCGTGAAGAACGCCGCGTCATCGAAAAACATCTCGATGGCAGGCGAGGGGCCGGGCCCGTGGCCGATCGAATACCGCCAGGTGCCCTGAGAGTCACCGACGCGCTTCCCCGGACGGATGTCGAAGCTGACATGGAGCCGGCCTTGCGAATCGGGGGATATGGGCGGAAGCGAAAGTCCGAAGCCGTCGTACTCGGTCCGGCCGGGGAGCGTGAGGCCGAGGCGGCCGGCTGGATAAAGATTCGTAAACGGGCTTTGGGCCTTGGCATCGAGGCGGACGACGCTCGCCGGGCCAGGATTCCAGGGGGCCACAGGGGGCGCTCCGGCCGACTGCATCTCGAGATCACCGTCGTAGCCCGACAGCTCCCGGAGGCGGGCCCG
>CAJAYZ010000122.1 GCA_903949225.1 uncultured Planctomycetaceae bacterium | reverse complement strand
GGCGAATCGGCAGGCAGAGCGTTACGGCGCTGCCTCCTTCGGGGCATTCCATCGCCGCCAGCGTTCCCCCGACGGAGGTGGCCAGACGGAGAACGTCATCGAGCAGGGAATCGGTCGATTCCCGCGGGTCGGCGGATGAACGGCCGCGGGGGAGCGAATTCCGCTCCCGGGGAGTCAGCCCGGACCCTGAATCGGCAAACTCGATCTCGATCCGATCGGGATAGCCGACCGCCGTCACGAGCACCTCGCGCGGCGAGGATCCCGCCGCGGCTCGACTCGCGGCAGCAACCGAACGGCCCATGAGAGGCGTGAGAAGTCGGCGGATGATGTCCCCGTCGGCCTCGATCCGCAGCGTGTCTGGCACGTCGAGCGTCACCGACACCGGCGCGGCGGCACGGTTGTCACCGCCGGCAGTGACTTCGGCCCGGAGGGCGACGAGGATCCCATGGGGCGAGACTGTCGTCTCCGAGACCTGTTGCTCTCCCCTGGGAAAGGTGAGGATTCGCGGCGGCCCAGCGTAGGCCGGTGAACCGGGCGTACTGCCGCTGCGGCCGGGATGGCTCGTCATGGATGGATCCTCCTGGCGTCCGTGCCAGACGTGACCTGTTCGCACGGCCCTCAAGGACCGTGTCTCGAAACTGCCAACCGCGTAGAAATCGTTGCTCGTCCCCCCGCCGTCCGTGGCCGGGGATCGAGTCTGGAAGGGCCGGCCTCCGTCGCCGATGGCGGGCCGCCACCGGGGGCCGGAGGTCAGGAGCCGCAGGGGGTCGGGCGTGACGCGGATGAGCCGCAGATCTCGTCCATCAGCCAGCGATTGACATCGGCGAGAATTGTTTTCGAGAGGTCGTTGCGCCCCGGGTAGATCCGCATCGCGAGCATCGCCCCGGCGGCATGGAACAGGCGGAGGGTCGAGTCGGTGGGCCCGACAACCTCGGCCGGAGCCTCCCGGTGGCAGCAGAGCAGCATCGGCAGGCGACGGACCTCCTCGAGGCGCCCAAACAGGCCCTCGCGGAGCGGGAACGAACCCCCGATCGAGATCACACCGGCGAACGCTGTGGCGTGTCGGCAGGCGATGCGGAAAGCCTCGGTGCCCCCGGATCCCTGGCCAATGAGGAAGATTCGTCGCGGGTTGATCGAGACCCGGTCACGGACGTTGTCAATCGCCCGCCAGACCAGTGCCTCGCGGTCGGCGTTGGCGTCGTCGGCTCGAATGGGTTGGACGGCGACGTGATTGCGGAGGCTGACGCGGCTCATCGTGCGGCCGAGATCGAACCGGCCGCGGGACGCGTCGGGGAGCCAGACCAGGAGCGGATAGGCGTATCCCGGTTCATATCCGGTCGGCACGAACATTCCCTCGGTGCCGATCGCCGACGGTAGCGGGGAGGCGCCGGCCGCAGGGATCGGCGCGGTGCGGGAGCGGAGGCCCCGCGGCGCGGGGGTGGTCGCAGAGATTCCGTCTGCCGCGGTGGCAAAGTTCGGCGCCCCGATGAACTGCGGCTCAACGGGGGTCGTGCGGGCGGGAAGGCGGGGATGCATGCGACACCTCGGATGGGGGTGAGTCAGCGTTCACGGGTTGGGGAAGCCCCGCATGAGGACGCGGAATCGTGGGGGGTTCTAGCGGAACTCCCTCCGCCGCTTCAACGGCAGACTCCCCGGATGACCGGTCCGTGTCCGCTCCCTTCCATCGCGCCAACACTTCCCGGGCCGATCGAGCCTTGCGGGGCAGTGGATCGGCGGAAAAACGTCGTTTCTGCCGACAGGACATCACGACGGGGAGACACCCGCAGCCGGGGAAACCTGCAGCATCGCGGCAGGATGGGAAGGGGGGGCGGTGGACCGCTCCCCCTTCCCGAATTGAGGCCAGCAGTTGCCAGGTGCCGATCAGGCGGAGAGTCGGTTCATGACGCTGACGAGTTCCTTGACGGCGGCGATGCTCTTGTCGAGTGCCGCGCGTTCTCCGGACAGCAGATCCAACTCGATGATCTTCTCGATGCCAGCCGATCCCAGGATCACCGGCACGCCGACGAAGTAGCCGCCGACGCCGTACTCCTTGTCGCAGTAGGCGGCGCAGGGGACGATCCGCTTCTTGTCGCGGACGACGGCTTCCACCATCTGGGCTGTGGCGGCCGCCGGGGCGTAGTAAGCGCTGCCCGTCTTCAGAAGGGAGACGATCTCAGCCCCGCCGTTGCGGGTCCGCGTGACGATCGATTCCAGCCGGTCAGGGGCGATGAGTTGCGTCACGGGGATGCCGCCGACGCTCGTGCAACTGGGGATCGGCACCATCGTGTCGCCGTGACCGCCCAGAAGCATCGCCGAGATGTCTTCGACGCTGACGCCGAGTTCCATGGCGAGGAAGGCGCGGTACCGGGCCGTGTCGAGGATGCCTGCCTGCCCGATGACCCGCTGCGGCGGGAATCCGGTCACCTGGAACGTCCGCTGGACCATGGCGTCGAGGGGATTGCTGACGACGATCACAACCGCCTGGGGGCTGGTGTCACGAATCTTGGCGGCGACATCGCCGACGATCCTGGCGTTCGTGGAGAGGAGATCGTCGCGGCTCATGCCCGGCTTGCGGGCGATGCCAGCGGTCACGACGACGACGTCACTGCCATCGGTGTCGGCCCAGTCGGTCGTGCCAGTCAGGCGGGCATCGAACCCCATGATCGGCGCCGCCTGGAAGAGATCGAGCGCCTTGCCGGCGGGCATGCCCTCGGTCGCCGGAATGTCGAGCAGAACGACGTCTCCGAGTTCGGCGGCGGCACACCAATGGGCCGTGGTGGCTCCGACGTTACCGGCACCGATGATGGAGATCTTCGCGCGTCGCATGGCGGGGTGTGTTTCCTGAGGGTCTGTGGAAAGAAGCGGTTCGAGGGCGGAGAGTGGGGAAAGCAAACTACCTTTTTCTCCGCCGCGGGCCCGGGTGGCAAGGGGGACGGTTTCCCCGAGGGATGGATGACTTTTTCCAAGGGCTGTTGGACAGTCAGGAACGCCCTTACCCGGGGGGAATAAAGCGGTCCGGCAGCGATGTCCGCCGTTGCTTCGCCCGCCGCCGGGCATCGCGCCGGCCAGCCCAGACGGCCAGGGCGACCCCCACGCTGATCGTCGCCGCCAGTGCCGCGAGCACCCAGGCGAGCGGCCCCTGCGTGGCGCCGGCGCGGGGCTGTTGCCAGGTAACGTCCCCGCCGACGAGGAGCGGCGCTTCGCGGCGGATCTCGCTGCCGTCGCCGGTCCTCAGCGGGTAGGCGTATGACTTCAGCGCGAATCCGGCCACGCGGAGCGGTTCGCTGATGTTGGAGCCGGTCGGCATCCCGACGGGGAGCGTCCTCAGGCAGCAGACGACCGGATAGCGATCCTGGGCCTTGCCCCCGACGCTGATCAGGGGCGTGTTCACGAACACGAACACCTCCCAGTAGTGATCGATGCCCGTCTGCCGCTGCCGCAACGGATCGTCGATCTCGATCCGGGTAGCGCGGAGGGCCACGCCGTTGATGGCGATCGGCTCGCCGCGATGGTGTTCGAACCACTGCTCGGCCGGATCGATGAGCGGGATCAGTGATCGAGGCGCGCCGGCAGCCACGGCGACGGCCCCCTCCCCTGCCCTGCCGGCGGCGGCGAGGAGCGCGTAGAAGGCCTCGGTGTCGCCGCCGGTGAGCTTCTGGCCGTCGACCACCGTGTCGAGAAGTCCGACGTCCATCCCGGCCGACCCGGGAAGCCGCGGTGGATGCCAGGCGACCCGCGACGCGACGAGGAGATGGGCTGGCGACGAGGATGGCCACTGACCACCGTCGGCCGGCGACGCCACAGGGATCGGACCGGTTCCGGCGGCTACCGGCAAGCCGAACACCTCAGCAGGCTCGTCCATGTCGCGCCATCGTGGCCAGGCGCGGGGAGCGGCGTCGGTGACGACGTCGATCATCCCGACTCCGTCGGTGCGCAGCCGCACGAGATCGACGGCGCGGCGTCCCGCGAGTTGGGCGAGGTCGTCCGGGAGCGTGAGTTCCGCCACGAACACGGCCGAGCCGACGGCATGGACAAAGCCGTCCTCCGGTTTCGGGGCAAGCGTGGCAATCGGCACCGACGACCGCTGCCAGGCCTCGGCGAACTCCGGCGGCGCGAGCAACAGGCGCAGCAGCACGCGAACGACCAACGCCGTGTGATCGTCGTCCCACCCCCGATTCGAATCGAGGACTTCCCGCGCCTCACGATCGAGAGCGAAAGTCTCGAGATACCGGGCCAAGGTCGTTTCACCGGGGCGGCCGCCCGAATCAGCCGGTTCAGCCGCGGCGGCAGGATTCCCAGTCGTGAGAAGCCATGCCAGGATCAACGCGACGGCGCTCGAGACGGCGACGCCTGGCAGGGATCGGAGAGGGCGGTTCATCGAGGCGTCTCCGCGTCATCGCTGCGGGGTTGGGGGGCGGCGAGTCGCTCGAATGAGACGCGCGGATCAACGACCGTCAAGTCGCTGAAATCGGCTTCACTGGAGGCCGGGTGGCGTTGCTTGGGGGGGGGATTTGCGGCGGCGAAACGGAGGGCGAGCCAGGTCGTGGCGATGAGCCCGGCGATCGAGAACAGCGCCCAGCCGACGATCGTACTGCTCCCTCGTCCGCTCGTGATTCGGGGCGGGGACTGCGGTTCGGCGGCCATCAGCAGGGGCGCAAGGCGGATCGCATCGCTGGCCTGATAGGCCCAACGCTTGAAGAACACGCCATCGACGACGGCGGGAATCTCCACCCGCATGCCGGAGGGCGTGCCGGGGGGAAGGGAAAGAAAGTAGACGACGATCGGTGATGCCGGCCCGTCGGCCGGCTCGAGCCAGGCCTGCCAGTACGCGCCGATGCCGAGGGCATTCGTCGGCGCCGTCACCTCCTGGAGTCGACGGATCGTGCCGGCGATCCGAACGCGGCGGCCGCGGAAGCTCCTCGGCTGCGAGAAGAGCTGCGCGAAGGTCACCTGCCGACCGCGGGGCTTCGATCCAGCGGCCGCTTCCGCCTGCAACCTGCCCCAGATCGTGAACCACGCCCGTTGGTCGGCCGATCGGAAGACGGTGTCGTCACGGACCAGCGCCAGGTCGGCCGGATCGGCCAGCGTCTCCGACACGGCCGGGACGCCCGCGGAAGGCTCCTTGACCGCGGCCCCGCCGATCGGCGCGTCGATGGCGGGGGGCGCCTCGATCGTGATGCCATCCTCGATGGTCCTGGTCACCGGACCACGGCCGACGATCGTGTCGATCGGCGGAGGTGGAGGTGGAGGGGGCGCTGTCGGTCCCAACCACGCCCGCTCGGCCCACGCCGCGAGGAAGACGATGGGCACGAGAATCCAAAAGAGCCGACGCTGTTCGGCAGCGGAGTGCCAGTTCCGTCCTCGGCGACGGGGTAGGTGTTCGGGGAGGCGTGGCTCCATGATGTCGTCCCGCATCACTGCCAGGCAGTCCACTTCCGGGCCCACGCAGGGTCCGCCGTCACGCCCCGGTCATGCCGTCACGTCGTCTTCGGAGAAAGGGTCGCGTCCTTCGAGACGGGCCCGTTCCTGCCGACGCATCTCCCGCCACACGTAAGCCCCGAAGGAACCTGCGAGGGTGAAGGGCATCGCGAGCATGATGAGGATGCTGTAGAAGTAGCCCCGGGCGATGTTCATCCCCTCCGGATCGGACTCCGCCACGCCGTCCTTGCAGGTCGGGCATCCCCACGCCTCCCCGGCGACGAGGACGAGCAGGAGGAAGGCGGCGATCCCGGCCGCGTGTGCCGTCGGCCGAAGGCGTGCCAGCAACCCGCGAGGGGTATGCGGGGTCGGACGGACAGTCCCGTCCCGGTGAGCATCGACTGGCAAGCATGTGTCGGGCATGGTCGGTTCTCCTCGAGTCATTCTAGCCACCCACGCTCTCCACGAGGTGCATTCCCGGCGGCGATTCGCTCCGGGCCTCCCCGGATACCGGGACGGCGGGGTAGAGGTGATAGAGCATGGCGTAAATGATGACGCCCGTGACGCTCACATAGAGCCAGATCGGCAGTGCGATCCGGCCAAGACGCCTGTGGGCGTCGAGGCGGCCGCGGAAGGCAAGAAAAAACATCCGCACGGCAAGCACGGGGACCACGACGGCCAGCAGGATGTGGGAGATGAGGATCGCGAAGTACACGATCCGCACCGGCCCCTGGCCAGTAAACGGCACATGCCCGACGATCCAGTGGTAGGCGAGGTAGCAGACGAGGAACACCGTCGATACCAGGAATGCCGCGACCATTGCGGCGCGGTGGGCCCGCCAGTTGCGCCGGCGGATGGCGATCCAACCGACGACGAGGAGCACCGTCGAGATGGCGTTGAGGATGGCGTTGGTGGTGGCGAGCGGATGCACCGCCAGCAGGAAGGGCGTCATCGGTCGGCTCCCACAGGTGTCGAGGGGGCGGCCGACGGCGCGTCCGCCGCCGGAGTCGCAGGCAGCGGTTCGTCGGCAGGTTCGTCGAGGACCTCGCGGATGAGCTTCTTGAGCAGGTCGACACGATCGGCCTGGAGGAGATGAAAGCCGCCGCGGAGGCGTCCCTGCCGGTCGAACACAACGCCCCGTTCGGAATGGACGCCGACCTCGGCTGGCAGTCGGAAGCTTTCGTTGGCGATCGTCTTGATCGTCGCCATGTCGCCGGTGAGGAACTTCCACCGGGTCAGGTCGGCGTCGAAACGGTCGGCGTAGCGGCGGAGGACTTCCGGCGTGTCGTTGTCGGGATCGCAGGTGAGGCTGACAACGACGAGATCGGGCGCGTCGATTTCCCGGAGGATGTCGGCCAACGCCTGATTCTCACGGAAACATGGTCCGGGACAGTTGGCGAAGAACACGCTCCCCACCCACACCTTTCCGGCCAGAGAACGCGAGTCGAACGCCTCACCGGATTGGTCGGTGAGGACGAAGTCGGCCGCCCGTACCCCTGGTTCCTCGAGCTTGGCAGGGACCGGAGTGGGGGCCTCTGAAGCGGGCTTGGTCGACACGACGGAGGGGCGTTGCTCACGGCAGCCGCCGAACAGAAGAACCACCACGAGTGCCATCCCGACCGGCGCGGCCACCAGCAACCAGCGTCTCGAAGCCACGCGACCGGATGTCGATCGGGCGACGTGGCAGCGGGCCGCGGCGGAGTGAGGTGACATGGCGGGGGCAGTCACACGCGGCATCGGAGCTCCGGACGGAGGGACGGGATTGTCAGTGGGAGGCGGGATCGGCGAGCATCTGCGACTCGGCGGCCCGCTCCATGAGAAGGACATCGGACGGGCGAGCCATGTGCAGCACCCGTTCCTGGGCCGCCATCCGGTTCCGCATGCCGACGTCGGGGATGAGCATCAGCGCCAGGAAAATCGCCATCATCGCAGCCGGGATCGTGAGGACGTACTTCCAGTTCGCCTCCCAGAGCACGTGCATGAAGAAGAGCACAACGAGCATCGCCTTCGTGCACGAAACGGCCATCATGAAGGCCCAACCGACGTGCGGTTCATCCCGCCACGGCCAGACCGATGAATAGGTGAGAAACGACATCGTCGTCAGCACGCACAACGCGGCGAAGACCGCCAGGTACTGCCCTATGCCGCCGTGCGAGCCGTGGTCATCACCATGGCCGTCAGCATGCGCGTCGCCGTGGCCGCCGTCGTGGTCGTGGGCAGCCACGGAGGCTGACAGAGCGCCAGCACGCGTGATCGGTCCGTGGGATTCGGCGGGGGAGGAGTGCTCGGACATGGAAACCTCGGGCTCGGATGGCGGTTGGCCGCGACGCGGGGTGCGTGGGCTGTGGATGTCGGACGGGGAGTGGCGGAGGCCGCTCCGGATGGGGTGGGACGTTGTTCCCTCCCGCTCAAATCGCCTCGAATCAGAACAGGTAAAGGAGCGGGAACAGGAAGATCCAGACAAGGTCGACGAAGTGCCAGTAGAGCCCGGCGTTCTCGATCATCCCGGCCCGCTTCCGGTCGAGCCGGTAGGTGAGGAGGATCGCGAACACCAGGAGGCCGACGGCGACGTGGATCGCATGGAAGCCAGTGAGGAGGAAGTAGGTGCTGGCCCACAT